>JAYTXW010000099.1:0-9793 GCA_043742745.1 Sphingomonadaceae bacterium | reverse complement strand
GTTGACTTGTCGTTAAGCACGCTACACCACGGCGGGAGCGGAAAGGCGGGGTTCCGACGTGTATCAATCCGACACCAACGGCTTTGCCGCCAGCGCGGGTTTTGCGGGCGTTACTGCAGCGGCAACGCGTCCCGGGCGGGTTATTCTTCTCCCGCGCGCGCCCGCACCGACGCGGCGCTTCGACTGGGACCGTTTTGCCGACCTCGATCTTGCCGTCGATCTTGGTCAGCGGATCGGCAGCCGCGACTGGTGGTTCGGCCTTGGCCTCGTCGCGACGCTTTGTCTCAGCGCGATTGGCGCCGGTACTCATCTGACGCCGCTGCCCGCCGCCCTCCACCCCGCGCTGACTCCGGCGCAGGCCGATGATGCGCGTCCCGATGCGATTGCGCCCCTCGCCGCCGGCGCGACGACCGGGCGCCTCGCGCCGCCGACCCGCCTCGTCGAGGCACTGGCCGAAATCCCCGAACGCCCGCGCCTCGAGCTGACCGCGCGGATCGGGCGCGCCGACAGCCTCGCCGGGGCGTTGCGCCGCGCCGGGGTTGGCCGCGACGATGCCGCCGTCGCCGCCGGGCTGATCGGCAGCACTGCGAAAGGCATCGCGCCGGGAACTGGGATCGACCTTGTCCTCGGGCGCCGTGCGACGCGAACCGTGCCGCGCCCGCTCGACACGCTGGGTGTGCGCGCCGCGTTCGACCTCCGCCTCGAACTGGCGCGGGTTGACGGTGCGCTGACGCTCAAGCGCGTGCCCATCGCGGTCGACGATACACCGCTGCGCGTGACGGGGACGGTCGGCGGCAACCTTGTCCGCGCGATCCGATCGGCGGGGGTTCCGGCGAGCCAAGCCGCCGAATATCGCCAGAACCTCGCCTATGTCATCGACCTCCAGCGTCAGATCGGGCGGCGCGACCGCTTCGACGTCATTCTCGCCCACCGCCACGCCGCGACGGGTGAGAACGAGACCGGTGCGCTGTTATACGGCGCCATCCGGCCCGAGCGCGGCAATCCGGTCGAGCTGCTGCGCTGGAATTACGGCGGCCACCCGATGTTCTTCCGCGCCAACGGCGAAAGCGCGCGCAAGGGGCTGATGCGGACGCCGGTCGATGGCGCACATGAGACGAGCGGCTTCGGAATGCGCCTCCACCCGATCCTCGGCTTCTCGCGGCTCCATCAGGGGACCGATTTCGGCGCCCCGACCGGCGCGCCGATCATGGCGGCGGCGGCGGGCAAGGTGACCTTTGCCGGGTGGCACGGCGGCCACGGCAATTATGTGCAGGTCCTCCACCACCCCGGTCTAATGACCGCTTATGGCCATATGAGCCGGTTCGCGGTGAAGCCCGGCGCGACCGTCGCGCAGGGGCAGGTGATCGGCTTCGTCGGCTCGACCGGCCTGTCGACCGGCCCCCACCTTCACTACGAAGTTTGGGTCAACCAGAAGCCGGTCGACCCGACCAACATCAAATTTACCGGCGGCACAACGCTGGCCGGCGGCGAGATGGGCAAGTTCGCCGCTGAAATGGCGCGGATGCGCGGGCTGCGCCCGGCGGGAACGGAGGTCGCCGACGCGGGCGAGACGAAGGGGCGGCGGCGGGGGTAGGGCGGCAGCTTACGATCCCAAAGCGGACATTAGCTGGCGCTCTTAAACGGTGCTCCGCGAAAGGTCAGATGCCTCGCTGAAACTAGCCTGACGTGCTGCATGTGTCTGGCACGGCTACGATCTAGCGCACATACGCGGAATTCGCCGAACAGCCCATCAACCTTCTTCGGGTATGGTCCCGAATAAACGTAATCGTGCACAGCCTTCGGCACATGCTCGTCGTTATCTTTTAACGCTATCAGCCTGTGTGTACCGATGATCCAAATGCGGCGCACGCTTGACCCGTTCCAGACGTCGAACCGACCGTTAACCCACCTGCACGCTCCGACATCATGCGGCGGAGCGGAACTTAGTATGGAGGCGGTCAACAACGCAGCAGCTAGCAACATGCTGAACCTTCACATTTTGCATCCCTAAAGCCAATGAACGCTCCCCACCCCATTCCAGACCGCCCCTCACCCTGCAGGCGCGGAGATCGCCTTTTCGATCGCGGCGGTCACTTCCGGTGCGTCGGGCTTGGTGCCTGATGGGAATGACGCGACGATCTTGCCGTGGCGGTCGACGAGATATTTGTGGAAGTTCCACTTCGGCGCTTCGCCAGCACCGAGCGTCGCTGCCGCCCACGCGAAGAACGGCGTCGCGTTGGGTCCCTTGACGACGCTCTTCTCGGAAAGCGGGAAGTTGATGCCGAACTTCGATTCGCAGAACTGCTTGATCTCGGCGTTGGTCTTATATTCCTGCCCCATGAAGTCGCCCGAGGGGACGCCGATGACGGTGAAGCCCTTGTCCTTGTACGTCGTCTGCGCCTTCTCTAACGCCTCGTACTGCGGGGTAAAGCCGCAGAAGCTCGCGGTGTTCACCACCAGCAGGACCTTACCCTTGTACTGGCTGAACGGCATCGGCTTGCCGTCGATCGTCGTCATGGTGATGTCATACGCGGTGCGCACCCCCGGCGGGGCAACAGGTGTCGCGGCGAACACGCCCGACACGGCAGCGATGCCAGCCAGGAGCGGCGCGCCGACGGCGGCGAACAGGGTCAGCTTCTTCATCACATCGTCTCCAACGGCATTGTTGCATTATCCAACCATATTCGCACGGCGTCGTCGAGAAGCGGCCCGACCGCTGCGGCGACACGCCTATGATAGGCGTCGATCCACGCGACCTCTGCCGGGGTCAGCAGCGCGACGTCGATCAGCGCGCGGTCGATCGGCGCAAGTGTCAGCGTCGTGAAGCCGAGCATCGGTTTCTCGGCCCCGGCGATGTCGCGCGGCTCGACGAGGACGAGGTTCTCGACGCGGATGCCGTACTCGTTCGCCTTGTAATAGCCGGGCTCGTTCGACAGGATCATGCCGACGCGGATCGGCTCGTCGCCCATCGCGCCATAGCCGCCCGCCGCCGACGCGATCCGCGCCGGGCCTTCGTGGACGGCGAGATAGCTGCCGACGCCGTGGCCGGTGCCGTGGGCGTAGTCGAGCCCCGCTGCCCACAGGAATTGCCGCGCCAGCGCGTCGAGCTGGTTGCCGCGCGTGCCTTCGGGAAAGATCGCCGAGCCAAGGGCGATATGGCCCTTGAGGACGCGGGTGAAGCGGTCGCGCATTTCGGCGCTGGGGGTGCCGACGGCGAGAGTGCGCGTCACGTCGGTCGTCCCGTCGCGGTACTGGCCGCCCGAGTCGACGAGGAACAACGAGTCCATTTCGATGGCGCGATTGGTTTCGGGCGAGACGCGGTAGTGGACGATTGCACCGTTCGGGCCGCTGCCCGAGATCGTGTCGAAGCTGAGGTCCTCGAGCTGGTTGGTCTGATCGCGGAACTGCCGCAGCTTCGCCGCTGCGCCAATCTCATCGAGGCTGCCTTTGGGCGCTTCCCCGGCGAACCAGTGGAGGAAGCGAGTCAGCGCCGCGCCGTCGCGCAGGTGCGCCGCCTTGCTCCCGGCGATCTCGGTCGCATTTTTGACTGCCTTGGGGACGACGCACGGGTCGCGCGCTTCGATGATCGTTGCGTCACCCAGCGCTTCGAACACCGCCGCATTCGCCGATGTCGGGTCGACCACGACGGTGCCGCTCAGCGCGGCGAGTGCAGCGGGGAAGGCGGCGCGGTCGGCGATGCGGACGGTCGGCCCCAGATGCGCGCGGACGTCGGGCGACAGCTTGGCGGCGTCGACGAACAGGTCGGCCGCTCCGTCGGCGTGGAGGAGCGCGAAGGCGAGCGCGACAGGCGTATGGTCGACATCCTTGCCGCGCACGTTGAGCATCCACGCGATCGAATCGAGCGCGGTGACGACCGCCGTCGTGGCTCCCCGCTCGCATAGACCAGCAGCGATGCGGTCGCGCTTGGCGGCGCTCGTCTCGCCCGCGAACTCGTCGGGGTGAACCTCGAGCCGTGCCGCCGACGGCAGCGGGCGATCGGTCCACACAGCGTCGATCGGGTTGGTCGCCAGCGGGATCAGGCTCGCGCCCTTGACCGCGAGCGCCGTCTCGGTCGCGCGCACCCAGTCGCGCGTGTGGAGCCACGGGTCGAAACCGATGCGGTCGCCGGGGTGCGCGTTCGCCGCGAGCCAGTCGGTCGTCGATGTCGCCGGGACCGCGACATAATCGAACAGCGCACCGTCGACCTGAGCGCGAACCTGAAGCGTGTAGCGCCCATCGGTGAACATTGCGGCTTTGGCCCCGAGCACCGCTGCCGACCCGGCCGACCCGCCGAAGCCCGTCAGCCACGCCAGCCGCTGGGCATAGCCACCGACATATTCGCTCATATGCTCGTCGGTCAGGGGCACGACGAATCCGGCGACGCCGTCACGGGCAAGCTGGTCACGGAGCGCGGCGAGGCGGGCGGCATGGGTCGACATAGGCGGTGTCCGGTGGTTGCAGGCGCATCTTAAACGCTGCGGCGACGACGGGGAAGCGGGGTTGGGATGTGCGGCAATTGGCTTGGCCGCGGGGCCACGCTAGGCTTGCGGAAACGGGGAACTGCCAGTGACGGTCAATCGCGACGATGCCTATGTCAAAGTTCTGTCGCGCAGCCTCGACCGCGTCCTCGACCTGCAGAAGTTTGCCGAGGCGAAGAACGCCTCGCTCCTCGCCTTTTCGTCGGTGTGGATCGCCGGGCTGGTCAACGTCCTGGCGTCGGGCCATGCCGTTCCCCCCGGATTCCGCAATGCCGGCATTGTCGCGCTGGCGCTGTTCATCATCGCTGCGATGACGGCGATCGCGTCGCTGCTGCCGCGTTTCATCCATTCGCCGACGGAGGGCAGCGACGGCGGCAGCCCGAACATGCTGTTCTTCGGCGACATCGCGACGACGCCCGTCGCCGATTATATCGCCGAGGCGCAGCGGCGCTATTTCCCTGAAGAAGGCTGCTTCGCGACCGAAGCGCTGTTCACCGACCTGCTGCGTCAGATCGCGATCGTCAGTCGGATCAGTATGCGCAAATACTATTTGTTCAACCGCGCCGCGACCGCCGCCCTGCTCGGCATCGCGACGTTCACCGTTCCGGTCGTCGGGCTGATCGTATCGGCGCTGCAGTAGCCGCCAGCATCGTGCCGCGCTAAGTCCGCGCAATGACCGATGCTCCCGTCGCCGCGCGCGCACCCCACACCGCGACCCATCACGGCATTGTCCGCGATGACCCGTATGACTGGCTGCGTGACCCCGGCTATCCGAAAGTCGACGACACCGCCGTCCTCGCCCACCTCGCTGCCGAAAATGCGTATTTCGCCGAATGGTTCGCGCCGCACGGCGACCTGGTTGAAATGCTGTTCGCCGAGTTGAAGGGTCGGGTGAAGGATGACGACGCCGGGGTGCCGGTGCGTGACGGCAACTTCGATTATTGGTGGCGGTTCGAGGCGGGCGGCCAGTACCGCGTCTGGCTACGCCGACCGGCGGCCGGGGGCGATGATGTGGTCATCCTGTCGGAACCCGTCGAGGCAGCGGGCAAGGCGTATTTCCGCTTCGCCGGGATCAGCGTGTCGCCCGACAGTGCCCGCGCGGCGTGGACCGCCGACGACGACGGGTCGGAACGGTTCAAGCTGTTCGTCCGCGACCTTGCGACCGGGGCCGACACGCTGGTTGCGACGACGGCGATCGGCATCGCGGTGTGGACAGCGGACTCGACCGCCCTCGCGTGGACCGAGGTCAACGATGCATGGCGTCCATTCCGGGTCCGGCTTCACCGACTCGGCGAGAAAGGGACGTCGGCAGTCGGCCCCGCCGACGGGGGTGACGCGATCCTGTACGAGGAAGCCGACGCCAGCTTTTTTGTCGGCCTCGACCGCGCGACCGACCGCAGCCACTTCCTCGTCACCGCCGCCGACCATGTCACGAGCGAGGTCCGCCTGATCCCGACCACCGACCCGACCGCGCCGCCGACCATCGTCCGCCCGCGCGTCACTGGCGTCGAATATGATATCGATGTGCGCGGCGGCACGCTGTTCGTCCGGACGAACGACACCCACGTTAACTTCCGCGTCGCCACCGCCCCGCTCGACCGTCCCGGCGAATGGCGCGCGCTGATCAACGGCGACGACCGCGTCTATCTGCGCGGGCTGACGGCGTTCGCGTCATACCTCGCAATCAGCGAGCGGGTCGACGGCCTTGACGGCGTCCGCCTTATCTTTCCCGACGCGAGCGAACACCGGATCGCCTTTCCCGAGGCGAGCTTCACCGTCGGCATCGTCAGTAACCCCGAGGCCGACGCGCCGTTGCTCCGCCTCAGCTACAGCTCGATGGTCACGCCGACCACAACCTACGACTATGATGTCGCCGCCGACGCGCTGATCGTCCGCAAGGTCCAGGCGGTGCCGAGCGGGTACGACGCGAGCGGCTATCGCACCGAACGCCTGTTCGCGGCCGCGTCGGATGGCACCCAGGTGCCGGTCTCGGTCGTCTACCCCATCGGTTTCCCACGCGACGGGAGTGGCAAGCTCCATCTTTATGGCTACGGCGCCTACGGCCTCGCGATTCCGCCGAGTTTCTCGGCGAGCCGCCTCAGCTTGCTCGATCGCGGCATCGCCTATGCCATCGCCCATGTCCGCGGCGGCGACGACATGGGCTACCGCTGGTATCTCGACGGCAAGCTGGGGCACCGGACCAATACTTTCACCGATTTCGTCGCGTGCGCCCACGCACTGATCGCGGCGGGCTTCGCCGCGCCGGGCCGCGTGTCGATCTCGGGTGGGTCGGCGGGGGGAACGCTGATGGGGGTTGTTGCCAATACCAACCCCGGCCTGTGGGCGGCGGTCGTCGCCGACGTGCCCTTCGTCGACGTGCTGGGGACGATGCTCGATGGGTCGCTGCCGTTGACGCCGATCGAGTGGCCCGAATGGGGCAATCCGATCGAGTCGGCGGCGGTTTACGGCGAGATTGCGGCGTACTCGCCGTATGATAACGTGACGGCGCAGGATTACCCGCCGATCCTCGTCACCGCCGGCCTGAACGACCCGCGCGTGACGTACTGGGAGCCCGCAAAGTGGGTGGCGAAGCTGCGCGCGACCAAGACCGACGCCGACCCGTTGCTGCTCAAGGTCAACATGGGTGCGGGGCACGGCGGCAAGTCCGGGCGATTCGAGGCGCTCCACGAGACGGCGGAGGAATTCGCCTTCATCCTGACCGCGTTCGCGGCTAGAGAGATGGCTCCCGACTGAAGGATGCCCGATGCGCCTGCTGCCGATCGTTCTCGCTACCGCATTTGCCGTTCCCGCACTCGCGGGTCCGCGCCTCGTCACATCGCCGCCGAGCATCGCCCAGCGCGTCGAGGCCGATCTTCCCGCGCTCCTCACCGGGCCGCAGCGATCGGCGGCGAACCGGGCGCGCGACGCCTATCGCCACCCGGTCGAGACGCTCAATTTCTTCGGGGTGAAGCCGTCGATGACGGTCGTCGAGATCACCCCGTCGGGCGGCTGGTATACCGAAATCCTTGCGCCGTTCCTCCGCGATCACGGGACGTATTACGCCGCCGGGTCGTTCCCCGGAACCGAAGGCGGCGCGAAAGCGGCTGCCAAGTTCAAGGCCAAGCTCGACGCCGACCCCGGCAGCTATGTGAGCGTCAAGACGACCGTCTTTGGCAAAGGCCATTACGACATTGCCCCGGCCGGCAGCGCCGACATGGTCGTGACCTTCCGCAACATCCATAATTTTTACATCGGCGGCTATGCCCCCGATGCCTTCAAGGCATTCTACACCGCCTTGAAGCACGGCGGCATTCTCGGCATCGAGGAGCACCGCCTGCCCGAAACGATGCCCGACGCGATGCAACAGTCGAGCGGTTATATGAAGGTGTCGACCGTCAAGGCGCTCGCCGCCGCCGCCGGGTTCAAGTTTGTCGGCGCGTCCAGCGTCAATGCCAACCCGAAGGACACGCACGATTATCTCAAGGGCGTGTGGACGCTGCCACCGACGTTCGAGGAGGGCGAAACCGACCGGGCACGCTATGCGGCGATCGGCGAAAGTGACCGCATGACGCTGAAGTTCGTCAAGCCCTGAGATCGTCCCCGCAAACGGGGAGAATCACTTCCCCAGCGCGTCCAATTTCGCCTGCAACGCCGCCATCTGATCCTTGAGCGCGTCGAGGTCGCTCGCTGATTTGGCGTCGTCGGTTTTGGCGACAAGGGCGGCGCGTCCGGTCAGCATATCGGCGGCGGCCTGGAACATCGCCATATTCTGTTTGGCGAGCGCCTCGAACGGCTTGAACGCCGCGCCGCCAAAAGCCCCGGCAACCGATTCGCGAAATTGCACCTGGTTCTTGCCGAATGCGGTCATCGCCGCCTCGAGATAATGCGGGACCATCGACTGCATCGAATCGCCATACATCGCGATCAACTGGCGCAGGAACGGGACCGGCAGCATGACCTGCCCGCCGTTTTCGCCGTCCATCACGATCTGGGTCAGGACATTATGGGTGATGTCGTCGCCGGTCTTGGCGTCGAATACCTGAAAATCCTGCCCCGCGCGCGTCATCGTCGCGAGGTGGTCGAGGGTGATGTAGCTCGACGTTCCCGTATTATACAGGCGGCGGTTGGCGTATTTCTTGATGACCACCGGCGGAACCGGTTCGGCAGGGCGCGCAGCGTCGGTCATCATCGTTCCCAAACCATGAAATGCTGCAGTAGCACAGGTCAATGCTGCGTCGCAACGCAATGGGTTACGGCGCGACACGCACTTTGCGTACCGTGCCTGCGAGGGCTATGGCAGGCGAAGATCCCGGGGAGAGCCAACCATGACCGACATCGTCATCACCGCCGCCAAGCGTACCGCCGTCGGCAGCTTCATGGGTGCCTTCGGCAGCGTCCCCGCGCACGAACTCGGGCGCACCGTCATCGCCGCCGCCCTCGCCCAGTCGGGTGTCGCGGCGCACGAGATCGACGAAGTCATCATGGGGCAGGTTCTGACCGCAGCACAGGGGCAGAACCCGGCGCGGCAGGCGGCGATGGGCGCGGGCATCGCCAAGGAAGCCCCGGCGTGGGGAGTCAACCAAGTGTGCGGCAGCGGGTTGCGCGCCGTCGCGCTCGGCGCACAGGCAATCATGGCGGGCGACGCGACGGTCGTCATCGCAGGGGGGCAGGAAAGCATGAGCCAGTCGACCCACGCGCAGGCGCTGCGGTCGGGGACGAAGATGGGCGCGGTCGAGCTGGTCGACACGATGATCAAGGACGGGCTGTGGGACGCTTTCAACGGCTATCACATGGGCATCACCGCCGAAAATGTCGCCGAGCAGTATCAGATCAGCCGGACCGCGCAGGACGCCTTTGCCGTCGGCAGTCAGAACAAGGCGAGCGCGGCGCGGGCAGCGGGGCGCTTCAAGGACGAGATCGCCCCCGTCACGATCAAAGGGCGCAAGGGCGACACGATCGTCGACACCGATGAATATATCCGCGACGGCGCGACGATCGACAGCGTGTCGGGGCTGAAGGGCGCATTCAAGAAGGACGGCACCGTCACCGCCGCCAACGCCAGCGGGTTGAACGACGGCGCGGCGGCGCTCGTCCTGATGCACGCCGACGAGGCGAAGCGGCGCGGGGCGACGGTCCTCGGGCGGATCGCAAGCTGGGCATCGACCGGGGTCGATCCCGCCGTCATGGGCATCGGTCCTGTCACCGCGTCGCAAAAGGCGCTGGCCAAGGCCGGGTGGAGCGTCGGCGACCTCGACCTGATCGAGGCCAACGAGGCGTTTGCGGCGCAAGCGCTCGCCGTCGGGCAGGAGCTCGGC
>JAYTXW010000098.1:0-8475 GCA_043742745.1 Sphingomonadaceae bacterium | reverse complement strand
GCTGACCGCCCCGGCCTCGCCGCCTATTGGACGCGCGCCAAGGCGAGCGACCTTGGCCACCGCGCCATCGCCGAGCAGGCGGCGGGCCTCAAGGTGATGATGGCGGGGCGGGCGGGATAAGCCTGTCCTACGCGGGGACAATATGCGATAGTTTTCAGGTCGTGTCGAAGCCTGCTTTGAAATCGTGAGGCGTTTGTTTTTGCCCGATGCGGGAAATCCGGACCGCGATTATGTACTTGAATGTTTGGCGATGGTGTAAACTTGTGTGACGTTCCGCAGTCGCACACGCGGTCGCACACGCGGTTGCCTTGGCGGCGCGGCGCGGCGTAGAACCGCCGCTAACGACACTACGGGGACGCGACCTTGGCCGGCCATAGCAAATTCAAGAACATCATGTACCGCAAGGGTGCGCAGGACAAAAAGCGCGCTGCCGCCTTCTCCAAGCTCAGCCGCGAAATCACCGTCGCGGCGAAGGCCGGCCTCCCCGATCCCGCGATGAACGCCCGTCTCCGCGCCGCGATCATCGCCGCGCGTCAGGGCGGGATGCCCAAGGACAATATCGAACGCTCGGTCAGCAAGGCGGCGGGCAGCGACACCGAAACTTATGAGGAAATCCGCTACGAAGGCTTCGGCCCCGGCGGCGTCGCGCTGATCATCGAGACGCTGACCGACAACCGCAATCGCACCGCGACCAACGTCCGGACGATCGTCAGCAAGAACGGCGGGAACCTGGGCGCGAGCGGATCGGTCAGCCACAGCTTCGACCGAATGGGGCTGATCTCCTACCCCGCCAAGGCCGGCAGCGCCGACGCCGTCTTCGAAGCAGCGCTCGACGCCGGGGCCGACGACGTCGCGTCGTCAGAGGACGGCCACGAAATCTGGACCGATGTCGGCGCTCTCCACGAAGTCGCCCGCGCGGTCGAGGCGAAACTCGGCGAGGCGGAAGGTGCCAAGCTCGCATGGCGTCCGCAGGTGATGACGACGGTCGGCGAGGCCGACGCCACCACGCTCCTCAAGCTGATCGACGCGCTTGAAGATGACGACGACGTCCAGACGGTGTGGGGCAATTACGACGTTCCCGAGGACGTGCTGGCGAAGCTCGCGTGACGCGCGGCGCGCGCCTCGCGCTGCCTCTTCCGATCGTCCCCTTTGCGGGATTCTTCTGGGTCGGGGTCGCAGTGCTACCCAGCGGCTGGGATCGCTTACTCGGCCTTGCCTTTGCAATGATTTGCACTGCAATGATCGCGTTAGATGTTCGGCGCTTCGTCAAAAGCGGGCGAGACGCGACAAAAGATCGACGAGGGTGATCCTCATCGGCCTCGACCCCGGCTTGCAGGCGACCGGCTGGGGCGTGATCGAAACGCAGGGTAACCGCCTCCGCCACATCGCCAACGGCACCGTCCGCAGCCGTGCCGCCGACCCGCTCGCCGATCGGCTGGTGCAGCTCTACGATGCACTTGCTGCAGTCATTGCTGCGCACAATCCGTGCAGCGCAGCGGTCGAGGAGACCTTCGCCAACACCAATCCGCAATCGACGCTCAAACTTGGGCAGGCGCGCGGTGTGGTGATGCTGGTCGCGGCGAAGGCCGGAATCCCGGTCGCCGAATACGCCGCGCGCTTCGTCAAAAAGGCGATCGTCGGCGTCGGTGCGGCGGACAAGGCGCAAGTCGCGGCGATGGTCGCGCGGCTGCTGCCGGGGTGCGGCCCGCTCAGCCCAGACGCCGCCGACGCGCTCGCGGTCGCGATCACCCACGCACATTTGGCGGGGACGGCGCGCATGGTTGGCGGCGCGCGGGTGTCGGCATGAGCCGCGATAAGGCCGCGCGATGATCGCCAAGCTGACTGGGCTGCTCGACTCGACCGCCGCCGACGCTTGTGTCGTCGATGTCGGCGGCGTCGGCTATCTGGTGTTTGCCAGCGCCAAGACCCTCGGCAACCTCGGCGCGGCGGGGACCCCGACCAGCCTCCATATCGAGACGCAGGTCCGCGAGGACGCCATCCAGCTGTTCGGCTTCGCCGCCGCCGGTGAGCGCGACTGGTTTCGGCTGCTGTTGTCGGTTCAGGGCGTCGGCGGGCGGGTTGCGTTGGCGATCCTGTCGGTCCTTGCGCCGAGCGACCTCCACCACGCCGTCGCCGCCAAGGACACTGCGAGCATCGCCCGCGCCAATGGTGTCGGGCCAAAACTGGCGGCGCGGATCGTCAACGAACTGAAGGACAAGGCGGGAAACGTCGCGCTGTCCGCCGGGGTCGCCGCTCCGGTGGCGACGCCGGGGAGCACCGTTGCCGACGCTCTGTCGGCGCTCGCCAACCTCGGCTTTCGCCCCCTCGACGCGAGCCGCGCGGTGGCGGCAGCGATTGCGGACGTCGGCGAGGACGCGGCGGTCGGCGACCTCGTCCGGGTGGCGCTGCGTAAGAGCGCGCGATGACCGGCGTCCCCCTCACCCCCCTCCGCCGCCCCGAGGACGTCGACGCCGCGTTGCGGCCGCAGACGCTCGACGATTTCGTCGGGCAGGCGGCGGCGCGCGAGAATCTGCGCGTGTTCATCGGCGCCGCGCGGGGGCGGGGGGAGGCACTCGACCATGTCCTGTTCCACGGCCCGCCGGGGCTCGGCAAGACGACGCTTGCGCAGATCGTCGCGCGCGAACTGGGCGTCGGCTTCCGTGCGACGTCGGGGCCGGTCATCGCCAAGGCGGGTGACCTCGCCGCGCTGCTGACTAACCTCGAAGCGAACGACGTCCTGTTCATCGACGAGATTCACCGCCTATCGCCGGCAGTCGAGGAGATTCTCTACCCGGCGATGGAGGACCGGGCGCTCGACCTGATGATCGGCGAGGGGCCAAGCGCGCGTAGCGTCCGCATCGACCTGCCGCCGTTTACGCCGGTCGGGGCAACGACGCGCGCCGGGCTGGTGACCACGCCGCTGCGCGACCGTTTCGGCATCCCGTTGCGGCTGCAATTCTACAGCGTCGCCGAGCTGGAGAGCGTCGTGAGCCGCGCCGGACGGCTGCTGGCGATGGACCTGACGCCAGATGGCGCGCGCGAGATCGCGGGTCGATCGCGGGGCACGCCGCGCATCGCCGGGCGGCTGCTGCGCCGGGTGCGGGATTTTGCTGGCGGGGCTACCGTCGACCGCGCGGCGGCGGACCGGGCACTCAACCGGCTGGAGGTCGACACGCTCGGCCTCGACGCAATGGACCGGCGCTATCTGATGATGATCGCCGATATCTATCGCGGCGGCCCGGTCGGGGTCGAGACGCTTGCCGCCGGGCTGTCGGAGCCGCGCGATACCGTCGAGGAGGTTGTCGAGCCGTACCTGATCCAGACCGGCCTTGTCGCGCGGACCGCTCGCGGTCGGATGCTCAACCCGGCGGCGTGGAAGCACCTTGGCGTGACGCCCCCCGCTACATCGGCGCAGTTGCCGCTCCTTGACGACGACGCCTAGATCCCGGCGTACCATTCGTAGCCGCGGTCTTCCCAATAGCCGCCCTTGCCCAATTCCATCTTGGCAAAGCTGTCGACCGCCTCGACGCGCATGACGTATTTCGCGTGCTTATAGCCGAGTTGGCGTTCGATCCGCATCCGGCACGGCGCGCCGTGGGCGATGGTCAACGCCTTGCCGTTCATCTCGGTCGCAACGATCGTCTGCGGGTGGAAGGCGTCGGTCAGGTCGATGCTCTCATAATAGAGTCCGGTCGACTGCGCACCGCCCTTGCTGATCTCGCCGCCATAATTGTCGGCGCAGTGGAACACGACGTATTTTGCGGTCGGCAGCAGCCGCGCCGCCTTGAGGATCGGGCCAAGCTGCGGTCCGGTCCATTGGCCGATCGCGCTCCACCCCTCGACGCAGTCGTGCCGGGTGATCTGGGTGCGCGCTGCCAGCCGCAGAAGGTCGGCGAGCGACAGGCTCAGCGGGCGCGCGACGAGGCCGTCGATCTTGAGCCGCCATTTGGCGAAGCCTTCGTCGACGTGGCGGCGATAGTCGTCATCCTTGGGGTCGGTCGAACCATTCGCCTTGAAGATCGGCGAGATGTCGGCGGCGGTAAACTCCTGCGCCAGCGTCTGGCCGCCGATCAGCCGCTGCCAGCCATAGGTAGCGCTTTCAGCCCTTGCGACAAAGGCATTCGCCCCGATCGATCCCGCAAGCTTGTCGCATCCGGAGACAAGAAGGCCACCGGCACCGACGCCGATCAGGCCGCGACGCGAAAGCATCGTCATCGGCGGTCCTTCGTGCGTGGCTCGGGGCCGACGTCGTAGCGCCCGGTGATCATCGAGCGAATCTGATTATACGGTCCAGCAAGGATGACCATCGCGACATGGATGACGATGAAGGCGATCGTCAGGTCCATCGTGATGAAATGCAGCGACCGCGCCGTCGCCCGCCCGCCGAACAGGCTGGGCAGAAAGCCCCCGAGCGCGGCGTTGAACCCCGGCGACATCGACAGGCCGGTGAAGATCATCAGCGGCAGGAGGACGAATATCGTCCCTGAATAGGCGAGGCGCTGGAGGATGTGATAATGCTTGTCGGCCTGCCCACGCGGGAACTGGAGCTTCGCGTGGCTGACGATATCGTGCCACAGGTTGGCCGGGGCGAGCTGCCTGAGCTTGGGCCAGATGTCGTTCTGCAGGTGGCGGGTCAACGCGCTGTAGATCAGATACGTCAGCCCATTCAGAATGAAGAGCCACGCGAAGAAGAAATGCCAGCGGCGCGCGGTGGCGAGGTCGCGGTTCGACGGGAAGGTCAGCCAGTCGGGAAAGCCCTGCTGCTGAAGTTGACCGTTGCTCGCGCGGTTGAGGCCGAGGACGCCGGTGGTGGTGATATGGACGTCGCCGATGCGCGTCACACCCTCTGCCTGACCGGTGGCGTTGTCCATCGCGCCGATCTCGAACCAGCGGCGATTGTCATCGGCGTCGGCCCCGAACTTGCCCCAATAAAGCGAGGGGTGGGCGTTAAAGATGTTGAGGCCGCTCGCGATCAGGAAGCCGATGCAGGCGACGTTGATCCAGTGGCACAGCCGCGTGATGAGACGGTGGCGGGAATAGACGCGGCCCGGCGGCGCGGCGGCGGTCAGTTCGGCGGGCGTGTCGGCAATCGAGGCCATGATCGCGTCCTTGGTCGTGTCAACTGAACCGAATAGCAGGCACCAACGATGTACGGCAGCGTCGCCTGCAAGGCAAAGCACGAGTTCGTTACTGCGCCGTCGCCGACTTCATCGCGTCGGGCTTCGAGGCGTCGTGCGCCGCCATCTTGTCAGCCGGCTTCATCGCGTCCTGGGCGAGGGTACCGGTGCTGCCCAGCGCGGCAACGGCGGCGGCGAGGATCAGGGTCTTGAAGGTCATGGTTGTCTCTCTCTCAGGTTGACCGCCCGCCGCATGGCGAGCGGTTGGGGGTAATTCGAATGCGTCAGCCGCGAACGGCGGCGAGAATCGCGCCGCCGGGCTGCTGGACACGCACCGCCGTCTGCAGGCCGGTGGGCAAGGCGGGGAGGGGCAGCGTTGCCGCCGTTCCGCTCCAGTGGCCGAGCTTGACGACCTGCTTGACGACGTTGCGATGGTCGATCGTCCGGCCGCCATTTTCACCGGCGCGGACGGCGACGGCGATCGTGCGCGGGTCGTAGCGGACGAGCCAGACGTCGGCCCCGCCCGCAGGCGCTGTCGCTGCGCCGACGCTGACAGCGCCGTTGGCGAGCGTCAGCGCCGGCCCGACGCGCGGCGGTGTCTTGGCGAGCAGTTCGGCGATCTGGCCGGAGCGCGCACCGACGACATCGCCGCGTCCGTCGATTATGACTTGCGGTGTCCACACCTGATCGTGACCGAGGCCGCGGGCATAATCCCATTGGCGGGCCGTCTGCGCCGGGCTGGCAAACGTGTCCTTCCAGCCGAGCTGGTCCCAATAGGTGACAGCAAATGTCAACGTCAGAACGTCGGGCCGGTCGGCGAGCGCGTTGACGTTATGGATTGCCGGGGGGCACGATGAGCAGCCCTGCGACTGATAAAGCTCGATCACTGTCGGGTGCGCGGCGTCGGCGGCGAAGGCTGGTGCGGCGGCGCCGATCATCAGAATTGCGGCGAGGGCAGAGCGGAACATCGGATTATCCTTGACGGTCTCGTCAGGATGTTCGGCGGCGCGCGCGGAGCGGTTACAGCCCCGCGCGCACGAAGTTACGCCGCGATGAACGCCAGTAGATCGGCATTGACGCGGTCGGCCGCCGTCGTGGTCAGCGCGTGCGGCTCGTCGCTATATTCGATTAGCTTCGCGTGCGGGATCATTCGCGCCGCGACGCGGCCCGAACTGTCGATCGGTACCGTCGTATCGGCCGTGCCGTGGATGATCAGCGTCGGCATCGTAAACGCTGCCATATCGGGACGGAAGTCGGTCGCCGAAAACGCTTTGGCGCACTCGATCGTCGCGCGCAGCGAGGCGAGCATGGCGATCTGCTGGGTCGACGCGAGGATTTCGGACGACACGCGCTTGTGAAGCATCGTGTTGCCGTAAAATGCCGGGAAGAAATCGGCAAAGAAATGCGCGCGGTCGGCGGTGATTCCAGTGATCATCTCGTCGAACACCGACTGGTCGACGCCGGTAGGATTGGTCTCGGTTTTGAGCATGAACGGCGTCACCGCCGCAATCAGAACGGCTTTGCTGGCCTTCGCACCGCCGTAGCGGCTAAGGTAACGCGCAACCTCGCCGCCGCCCATCGAAAAACCGACGAGGACGACCTCACTCAGTTCGAGGTGATCGATCAGCCCGGCAAGGTCGTCACTCATCGTGTCGTAGTCGTAGCCCGACCACGGTTGGCTCGACCGTCCGAACCCGCGACGGTCGTACGCGATGACGCGGTAACCCTTCTGGGCAAGCGTTAAGGCCTGTGCTGACCACATATCGGCGTCGAGCGGCCAGCCGTGGATAAGTACGATCGCCGGGCCCGATGCCCCCGCCGGATGCCAGTCGTTGAAATAAATGTCGGTGCCGTCGGTGGTGGTAAAGGTCGTCATCGGCATTTCCTCGCGAGGGGTTCGTGCGGCCAACCATTGAACGCGGGAGAAGTTCAACCGGACAGATGGTCATCGCTTGCGCGCCGCCACCCTACCCGGCTAGCGGAAGGACGATTACAGGAGCCGATGATGCTGCAAATCTATTCGGCTGGGACGAAGCGCGTCACCGAGGTCGATCTCGCTACCGGCACCCTGCCCACCGGCACAGTCTGGATCGACCTTGTCGAGCCGACCCGTGAGGAGGAAGCGTTCGTCGAGCGGACGCTCGGGATCGGCGTGCCGACGCGCGACGAGATGGTGGAAATCGAGCCGTCGAGCCGCCAGTACCGCGACGGTGATGCGATCGTCGTCATCGCCAGCCTCGTTTCCGGGGTTGACGATACGCCGATCACCACGCCGGTATCGTTTGTACTTATGCCGTCGTGCCTCGTCACGATTCGCTATGCCCGCCCGAAAGTATTCGAAGTGTTCGGCGCGCACATCGAGCGCGACGCGAACCTGTGCACCGATGCCCGGATGACGCTGATCCACCTGCTCGAAGCGATCGTCGACCGCATGGCTGACGTCCTTGAACAGGTTGGCACCGAGGTCGACAATATCTCGGCGCAGACCTTCCGCCGCGGGGCGTTGCGGAAACAGCGGATGACGACGGCGGCGCTATCGGTGTTGATGGTCCGGATCGGCCACGCCCACGACCTTGTCGCGAAATCACGGATCAGCGGGGTCAGTCTTGCGCGGTTGCTGAGCTTCCTCGGGGGCGGAGTTCGGTTCGGGGACGAAAGAACATCTCGACAGCCTCGCCAAGGATGTGTCGTCGCTGACCGATCACGCGAGTTACCTGTCGGGTAACATCACCTTCCTCCTCGACGCAGCGCTCGGTCTGATCAACATCGAGCAGAACGGCGTGCTGAAGATATTCACGGTCGCCGCAACGGTGCTGATGCCGCCGACGCTTAGTGCCGGCATTTACGGCATGAATTTCAAGATCCTCCCCGAACTGCAATGGCAGTACGGCTATGTCTATGCGCTGGTCCTGATGCTGGCATCGGCGATCCTGCCGTACCTATGGTTCCGCGCCAAGGGGTGGATGTAGCGCTTATTTCGCGTCGAGCGCGCACCCGTATTCGGGGGAGTATGTCGCGCTATGCTTGACCAGATACGGCACCCACGCGGTGATGCGCTTCGCGACGGGATCATCGCTCATCTTGACGATCTCCATCCCCGGCTCGAAATCGGTCGCACACGATTTCAGGTCGCGGTTGCCGACGTAGCGGCACGAGCAGACGACGTGCGCGACATAGCCGCTGGCGACATCGGCGCGGCGTCCGAGCGCGCTATGGCGCAGCGCGAACCACCCGCCCGTCGCGACGACGGCAAGCAATACCAGCGCGATCAGCCACACATTTCTTGCCTTCACCGCCACGGCCCCCCTATCGTCGTTTCGTTCCGGGGAAGGTGACGCGATGCGCGCGATGCAATCAA
>JAYTXW010000097.1:0-3037 GCA_043742745.1 Sphingomonadaceae bacterium | reverse complement strand
CGCGCCGCCGCCGTACCGCTCGAGGTCGCCGCCGCGACGCCGACTGCTCCTGCCGCGTATAGCGTCGACCTCGCTGTTGGCTGGCACAACTTTGCGGTGTCGGGTGGCTATGCTCGTGGCGATGCGAACGAAAGCCTGCCGCTCGCGCTGTCGCTATCGACGCCGGGGCGGCGGGAGTCGGTCGACGCGGGCGTGAGCTATCGCGGGGCAAGCTGGAAGACGAGCGTTCAGGTCGCTGCCGAGGAGGGTCCGGCGCTTCTGCTCAATCCGTTGGCATCGTCCGCCCCGGCGCAGATCGATCGCCGCTATTCGCTCGAGGTTGGCGGAGCCTATGCGTTGACCCCGCAACTGTCGGTCACTGGCGGCGTCAAATATAAGGCGACGGTCAGCCCGAATGATCCGCTCCGTCGCGATCAGGCGGTGTATCTGGGGACTGCATTTACGTTCTGACGCCTCTGGCGGTGTTGCGTTGGAACAAGAAAAAACGTCGTCTCGTGCGGGTGGGGATGACTGGTTAGGTACGATGAGCAACACCGCGACCAACGACGGCCCCAGCCCTGTCAGCTCCATCGCAGACGCCGCCGCGCACCTTGCCGACGTTCGCGCGGCCATCGCCGCTGCCGCGCGCCGTGCGGGACGGGATCCCGCGCGGATCGACCTTGTTGCCGTGTCGAAGACCCACGCCGCCGAGGCGATCATGCCGCTCCTCGCCGCTGGCCAGCGCGCATTCGGCGAAAACCGGGTGCAGGAGGCGGCGGCGAAATGGCCGCCGCTGATCGCCGCTTATCCCGATGTCCGTCTCCACCTCGTTGGCCAGCTTCAGTCGAACAAAGCGCGCGGCGCGGTCGACCTGTTCGACGTGATCCACAGCGTCGACCGCCTTTCGCTCGTCGATGCGCTGGCGGCGGCTATGACCGCAACCGGGCGTCGTCCCGACTGCTACATCCAGGTCAATATCGGCGACGAGGCGCAAAAGGGCGGTGTCGCAATTGCCGACCTCGCTGGCTTGCTCGCCCGCGCCGCCGGGTTGCCGGTCGTCGGCTTGATGGCGGTCCCGCCCGACGGGATCGAGCCCGCGCCATTCTTCGCGCTGCTGGCAAAACTTGCCCGCGACCATGGTTTAAGCGGGATCAGCATGGGGATGTCGGGCGACTATCCGGCCGCAGTCGAGCTCGGCGCAACGTGTGTCCGTGTCGGCAGCGCGCTGTTCGGTGCGCGCGAAGTTATGGGGTAGCTCCACAGCCTTTTCGTTCCTGCCTTGTTCTGCTACGGTTGCTGCGTGGCGACCGCTCCTCTCCCTGGCCCGATCGTCGCCGCCGATGTCGCGCGGGGCGTGTCGCGATTATTGTGGCGGGCGGGCATCGCGCCGCTGATCGAAGTGCCACTGGGCAACGGGCGGCGCGCGGACATCGTCGGGATGGGGCCAGACGGGCGGATCACACTGGTTGAGATCAAGGTGTCGCTTGCAGATCTGCGCGGTGACGCCAAATGGCAGGAGTATCTCGACTATTGCGACCGCTATTTCTGGGCGGTGCCGAGGGGGTTCCCCCAGGCCGATTTCGCAAATGACTGGTTTCAGCCCGACCGCGCCGGACTGATTGTCGCCGACCGCTGGGACGCTGTCGAAATTCGCGCCGCCGCGTGGGTGCCGCTGGCGGCGGCACGGCGCAAGGCGGAGACGTTGCGCTTCGCCCGCCGCGCGGCGCAACGGCTTCTATGGCTCGGCGATCCAAGCGCGAGTGAAGCGGCGCGACTGCCTTAGCGCGGCGAACGTTTCGCCAAAATCCGCTGCAGGGTGCGCCGGTGCATCTTGAGCCGCCGCGCAGTTTCCGACACGTTGCGGCTGCACAATTCGTACACCCGTTGAATATGCTCCCAGCGCACACGGTCGGCCGACATTGGCTCGATCGGGGCTTCCGGACGACTGCCGGGAGGGGCCATCAGGGCGGCGATGATGTCTTCGGGATCGGCAGGCTTGGCGAGATAATCGACCGCCCCTGCCTTTACCGCGGCGACGGCGGTGGCAAGATTGCCGTAGCCGGTTAGCACGACGATCTTGATGTCAGGCCGGAGCGCGCGCAATTCCGTAACGAGATCAAGTCCGTTGCCATCCTCAAGACGCATATCGATGACGGCGTGGCTGGGCTTTAGGGAAGCGTGCTGGCGCGCTTCGCCAATACTGCCGACGCCGGTGACGGCAAAGCCACGCCGTTCAAGCGTCAGTTGAAGTCGCTGACGAAATGGTGCGTCGTCGTCGACGAGAAGAAGGATGGGGGCCGGGGTTTCCATGGTCATGTCACTTCCTGAACTTCGATATGGGCGCGCGGCCAGCGAATGTCGACTTGTGCCCCGCCACCCGGGCGGTTGCTGAAGCGGAGACGCCCGCCAGTTCGTTCGAGCAAGGTCGTCGCGATGAAAATGCCGAGGCCGGTTCCCCCCGATCCCGATACCGACGGCCCGAGGAATGGTTCACCCAGATGCGGCAAGACGTCTTCGGCAAAACCGGTGCCATCGTCGACGACGCTGACGCCGACCTCGCTTGCGGTCGTCGTCGCGGTTAACGTCACCGCCGACCCGGCGTGACGAACAGCGTTGGCAACCAGGTTGGCGAGGCCGTGGAGGAGCTCGGGCGTCCGGCGAATGATCGGCGCCGCCGAACCGATGGCGCCGACCCGAATCGGCACCCGCGTCGGGCCGAGTGGCTGCGCAACTTCGTGGAGCAGCGCGTCGAGCGCGAGTTTAGGGAAGGGATCTTCGGCCTCGGCCCGCCGCGCGATGCCGACAAGGATCGCCCGACTCCGCGCTGCCTCGGATTCGAGCAGCCGGACATCGTCGCCGAAGTCAGGATCGTTGCCGAGCGCCGCCACGAGTTCGCGCGCGATCAGCGTGATTGTCCCGAGCGGGCCACCGAGTTCGTGTGCCGCCGCCGCCGCGAGACTGCCAAGCGCCGCCATCTTGGTCTCGCGCTCGAGTGCAGCCTGCGTCGCGATCAGCGCGTGCGCCCGTTTACGCGCTTCCGCCGACACCGCCCACGCAT
>JAYTXW010000096.1:0-8829 GCA_043742745.1 Sphingomonadaceae bacterium | reverse complement strand
CGGGGCGAAGTCGCGGAGTGTCTTCCCACACGCCAGCGGTATCGCCGGTGCCGACCCCGGCAAAGAAAGCGGTCATCTTGTCGAACCGCGCCTGATTGCCGAGGGCGGCGTTGACGACGGTCGCGAGGCTGCCCGCTCCGGCCGCGCCCATCAGCGGACGCGCCGAGATCAGGTTGGTGAAATACAGCGCCGGAATCGAGCGCTCTTTAGCGTGCTGGACGACTGGCGTCGTGCCGATCGCGAGGTCGGGGCGGAGTCCGTCGACGGCTGCGAGGTCGTCGGCCAGGCTCGCCCGGAACTTGACCGTCACGCCGCGCCCGGCAAGCCACTCGCGGTCGGGCTCCGACCACGGCGTCTTAGGGCAGGCGGTGCCGACATATTCGACGGTTGCGCCGCTCTCGATCAGGAGGCGGGCGACGAGGAGTTCGGAGCCTTCGTAGCCCGAAACGGTGATGCGGCCCGTGATCGGAGCATCGGCGAGCGCTGCGGCGATACCCGGCAGCGCCTTGTTCTTGGCAGCGTCGGTCGCGCTCTGCGCCGTCCCGGTTGCCGCACCGATGGCATCGAGCCATGCGCACGTGCCGTCGCGTCCAACAGGAGCCGAGCCGACAACTCTGCGCCCGGCGGCTTCGAATTCGCGCACCGATGCGGTGTAAAACGGGTGAATCGCAGCGACGACGGCGCAATCGAGCGCGCTGTACAGTTCGCGCCACTCGCGGGTTGGAACAACCGGCCCGGCGGCGAGGCCCATGGGGCTGAGCAAGGCGCCGATGCCCATCGGGTCCGCGGGGAACATCTCGCCAAGCAGAGTGACGGTCGGCAGGTCAGGGCGCGATTGCGGCGCAGCGACGGGACCGGCCTCGGCCTCGCGGCGAGCGTAAGCGAGCATGGCCCCGGCGAGAACGTCCTTCGCTTCGGCGTGGGTCGGAATGCCGAAGCCCGGCACGTCGATGCCGATGATGCGAACGCCGTTGATTTCCTTGGGCAGCAACTGGAGCGGGACTCCGCTCGCGGTGGGCACGCACAGGTTGGTGACGATGATCGTGTCGTACAGCGCCGGGTCGGCGAGGTCGAACACCGCGTCGCGAATGTCCTCGAACAGCTTGCCGGTGACAAGCGTCTCGGAATTGAACGGGACGTAGCCCACGGTGCGGCGGGCACCGTAGAAGTGACTGGTGAACGTTAAGCCGTAAACGCAGCACGCGCTGCCGGACAGGACCGTCGCGGTGCGGCGCATCCGGAGGCCGACGCGGAGCGACCCGAACGCCGGGCACATCGATTGCGGCTGATCGTGCGGACCGCGCGGATAGTCCTTGGCATATTGCGCGAGAATGTCGGACTTGCCCGCCGCACGCGCCGCGTCGAGCATAGTGCTCGTCGAACTGCACCCGCCGCTGCTGGCAGTGTCGTCGCGCGGCAAGGCGACCTCAGACAGCATCGTAAACCACTTCGAGGCTGACCTTGGGCACGAACGCGACGCCGCGCATCGCCGCCTGCGTGGCGGGGACGAGGGTGACGTTGGCGCCCGTGTCTTCGGGCGAAAACAGCCCGAGGAGGCCGTCAGCGGTCAGCGGCGTGGGGCGCACGGGCGGAGCCTCGGCGACGTTGACCGCGAGTTCCTCGAACAAGCTGCCCCACATGCCGCCCGGCGTACCGATGATCTGATAGTTGGCGCTCTTCTTACGAATGTCTTCGTTCGCGGGAATTGCGATCAGAACCGGAATGCCGACCGCTTCGGCAAAAGCCTGCGCCTCGCCGCTGCCGTCGTCCTTGTTAATCAGGATGCCGGCGACGCCGACGTTGCCGCCCATCTTGCGGAAATACTCGACCGCTTTGCAGACGTTGTTGGCGACGTAGAGCGACTGGAGGTCGTTCGAGCCGACGACGATGACCTTCTGACACATATCGCGCGCGATCGGCAGGCCAAAGCCGCCGCAAACGACGTCGCCAAGAAAATCGAGCAGGACGTAATCGAAGCCCCAATCGTGGAAGCCGAGCTTCTCGAGCAGTTCGAAACCGTGGATGATCCCGCGTCCGCCGCAGCCGCGCCCAACCTCGGGACCGCCCAACTCCATCGCGAAGACGCCGTCGCGCATGAAGCAAACGTCCTCGATGCGGACTTCCTCGCCCGCCAGCTTCTTCTTGGCGCTGGTCTCGATGATCGTCGGGCAGCTCTTGCCGCCGAAGAGCAGACTTGTCGTGTCACTCTTGGGGTCGCAGCCGATAAGCAGGACGCGCTTACCTTGCTGCGCGAGCATATAGCTGAGATTCGACAGGGCGAACGACTTGCCGCTGCCGCCCTTGCCGTAGATCGCGATGATCTGCGTTTCCTTGGTCACCGGGCCGGTTGCGACGGCATCGGGCTCGATGCTTGCTTCGTCGCGCAGGTCGCGATCCATGACGTCGAGGCTCATGCGACGTCGCTCCAATCAAGGACCATCTTTAGGCACGCCGCGTCGCCGAACGCCGTGACATAGGCGTCGTTGGCGGCGGCAGCATGCGACACGTGGGTAACAAGGCCGCTAAGCGACAGCGCACCGTTGGCAAGCAGTGCGGTGACGGCGGTCAGGTCGGCGGGGGTAAACTCGGCGGCGATGCGGATCGTCGCCTCGCGCATGAAGGCGGGCGGGAAGGCGAAGGTCAGTCGGTCGTAGAAGCCGGCGAGGACGACTTCGCCACCGCGTGCGAGGCGAGTGACGAGCGGGTCGAGCATGTCTGCCGCGCCGCTGACGTCGTAGATGCTGGCATAGTCGCGGCGGTCGTCGCTCGCAGCGTCGGTCACGTTGTAGCCTGATGCGCCAGTTGCGCGATCGGGGTTCGCTTCCCATACAGTCGGCGCGGCGTGGCCGAGGGCGATCGTCACGCGAGCGAGCAGACGACCAAGGACGCCGTGTCCGACGATCAGCTCGGCGGGACGTCCGCCAACGAGGGCGTGATGGGCGGTTGCCGCGAGCGCGAGCAAGGCACCGTCGCGTCCGAGCGTGGGATCGACCGCAAGCGCCTTGGCGGCGGGCAGGATCACGGTCCGCGCTGCGCCGCCAAACAGGCCACGCGCGTCGGCGTAGCAGTTCGCGCCGGGAACGAACACGGTGTCGCCGATCCGGCCTTGCGCCGCCACTCCGGCGGCGACGACGCGCCCGACCGATTCGTAGCCGGGAACAAGCGGATAGCCCATGCCGGGGAAGGCGGGCATTGTGCCCGTGTAAAGGAGGCGTTCGGTGCCGGTCGAGATGCCGCTGTGGTCGATTTCGACGACGACATCGGTCGCTTCGACTGCGCGCAGGGCGAGGGTACGGAGCGTCAACCGCTCGGGTGCCTCCAGAACCACTGCCTTCGTCTGCATCGACCAATCCCCTGCGTCCGGATTGATGTCCGGTTCGCGGTCAGTGTCAGGCAAACCTGACAGCTAACAGGTGTCAGTCTAGGTTGACGGTTTCTAGTGTCAACTATGTTTTTACGGCGGTGAGCACCCGCACGAGCGAGGGGATGGCGGTGGCATGCTCGCGGACTCGCGTGAAACCAGCGGTGGTCATCATCGCGGTCAGCCGCTGCGCCGAGCGCGGTCGGCCCGATCCCATCGCCCAGAGGTACAAACCGAAATAAGCGTCGCCGATCGGTGCAGCGCCCGGCGTTTCGGCCATCGGCTCGGCGAGGAGGAGCGTTCCGCCCAGTGGGAGCGCAGCGTGGAGTTGGCGCAGCAATGCCTCGACGACGGCATCGTCATGATCGTGCGCGACCCGGATGAGGGTGACGAGGTCGGCACCGGGCGGTAGAGGGCCGTCGACAAAGCTGCCGCCGATCGTTGCGAGGCGCGGATCCGCAACGCGGGCGACGACGGCGGGCAGGTCGAACACGGTTGCCGTCAACCCAGGTGCCCGGTCGAGTGCGGCGGCGGCGAACACGCCCTGCCCGCCGCCAACGTCGAGCAAGTGGCGGTGTCGCGCGACCGGGTAGGTGTCGAGCACGGCGCTCGCGATTCCGGGCTGCGAGGCCGCCATCAACGCCGAATACGCCGCAACGCGCTCGGACCCGGCTCCCTCGCCGTAAGCCCAATAGCTCGCGAGTGTCCCACCGCGCTGCCGGAGCAAGGCGACTGGGTCGGCGAGATCGGCGTAGAGGTAATGGTGGTGGGCGATCATCTGGGCAACGCCGGGATTGCCCAGCAACGCCGCGCCGTCGGCCCCCAGCAGCCAGCGGTCACCGACGCGCTCGGTCAGCCCGATCGCCGCCGCTGCCAGCACCAGCCGCTCGGCCCCGTCGACGGGCAGGCCGGTATGCGCCGCGACCTCAGCGAGCGAGCGCGGGCGGGCGTGGAGGAAGGGGAGCAGCCCAGTCTCGATCGCCGCGGCAGCAACTTGCGAATAGACGAACCCGGCGACGACATCGAACAGCTTGCCTGCACGCTGCCGCGCGATCCGTCGCGTCAGAGGGAATCGCGCCGCCCATCGCTGAAACGCAGGGTCGGCGAGTCGCGCATTGCGCCACAGGATGAAGCGCTCGCGCCAGCCACCGTTCGAGCTCGTGGGCGTTTTACTAACCATATGGGCGATCTAGCGCGCGAAATGGCGCGATTTGCAAACCAGACGCGATAAGGTCACGCTAACGTCACGCCCCCGACAAAAATTCATTTCTTTCTCACCCCTCTCCGCCGTGAACTGGGAGGCGTTGGCGGGGGAAAGTGCGCGGATCATCGACGGTTTGTACCATGGATCACTAGCTGTAGGACAGCGTGTTCTGGACGCAGTCGCCCATTGAAACGCACCCCGCTATGAAGGGCCAATGTCCAAGCCAATCGTCATCGTCGGAGCAGGAATTGGCGGCCTCACGTCTGCGGCCCTGCTCGCCGCGCGCGGGTACGCGGTCACCGTCTGCGAAGCGGCAACGACGCCGGGGGGCAAGCTGCGCGAGGTGGTCGCCGCCGGGCGCGCAATCGACGCCGGACCGACGGTGTTTACGCTGCGGCAGGTGTTCGACGACATTTTCGCCGATGCCGGGGCGACATTGGCAGACCACCTCACGCTGACGCCGGTGACGACCCTCGCGCGCCATGCGTGGGGCAACGCACGGCTCGACCTGTTTGCCGATGCCGCAGCATCTGCAGACGCCATCGGCCGCTTGGCCGGCGCGGACGAAGCACGGCGCTTCACCGCATTCATGGCGGAAGCAGCGCGGACCTATGCGACCCTCGCTGATACGTTCATGACCAAATCGGCGACGTCGCCGCTCGGACTGGCGCGGCGGATCGGGCTGACGCGGCCCGCCGATCTGCTCAGCATCAAACCGTTCGCGACGCTGTGGGGGGCGCTCGGCGGCTATTTCCACGATCCCCGGCTGAGGCAGTTATTCGGGCGCTATGCGACTTATTCGGGGGCATCGCCGTTTGCCGCACCCGCGACGCTGATGCTGATCGCCCATGTCGAAGCGAGCGGCGTCTGGGCGGTGGCGGGCGGGATGCACCGAATCGCCCGCGCGTTCGAATCGCTCGCGTCGGGTCACGGCGCGACCTTCCGCTACGCCGCTTCGGTGGCTGAAATCGTCGTTGGTACGAAAGGCGCGGACGGCGTCGTGTTGACCAGCGGCGAGCGGATCGACGCGGCGGCGGTCGTCGTCAACGCCGATCCGCAGGCGATCGCCGCCGGACTGTTCGGCGCGGCAGTGATGCGCGCTGTTCCCGCGCTCCGCCCGCGCGACCGGTCGCTGTCGGCGCTGACGCTGACAATGGCGGCAACGACATCGGGGTTCCCGCTCGATCATCACAATGTGTTTTTCAGCGACGATTACGCCGCCGAGTTCACCGATCTGGCCGCCGGACGCCTGCCGCGCGCACCCAGTGTTTATGTGTGCGCGTCGGATCATGCCGCCGGGGGGACTGGACACGACACCGAAGCGCTGCACATGATCGTCAACGCCCCGGCCACAGGGGACGCGCTGACCCGGGGGGAGATCGAGCAATGCCAAGCGGCGACCTTCGCTCGGCTGGCCGCGTGCGGGCTGACGGTGACACCGGTCGAATCGGTGCGAACGACGCCAGCGGACTTTGCGCGACTGTTTCCAGCGACGGGCGGGGCGCTGTACGGGCGGGCGTCGCACGGCTGGCAGGCGAGCTTCCAGCGACCGGGGGCGACGACGCGGGTGCCGGGGCTGTTCCTCGCCGGGGGGGGCACACACCCGGGAGCGGGCGTCCCAATGGCGGCCCTGTCGGGGCGATTGGCGGCGGAGGCCGTCGCGCGGGAACTCGCGTAACGATCGACGACGCGGGAACTCGCGTAACGATCATCGACGCGGGAACTCGCGTAACGGACAACGACGCGGGAACTCGCGTAAAAAATGACGACCCCGCGCATTGGCTCGCTAAGCCCGGCCCGAGTTTCGACGGCGGCGTCGCCCCTGGCGGCTACCGCTGGTGGTATATCGACGCCGTCAGCGACGACGGGTTGCACGGCCTGACGCTGATCGCGTTCATCGGCAGCGTGTTCTCGCCTTATTATGCGTGGTCGGACCGGCAAGCCCCGGAAAATCATGTCGCCGTCAATGTCGCGCTCTATGCACCGGGGGCGAAGCGCTGGGCGATGACCGAGCGCGGGAGCCGACACCTCGATCGCGGCGCTGAACACCTGACAATAGGGCCGAGCTCGCTGGCATGGGACGGCGATACGCTCGTCGCGACGATCGACGAGATTGCCGCGCCGATCCCGGCGCGGGTTCGCGGCACTGTCCGGCTGACACCTGAATCGATGACTAGCGAAGCGTTCGCGCTCGACCCTGGCGGCCGCCATCTGTGGCGCCCCATTGCCCCCCGTGCGCGCGTCGAGGTGACGATGGACCGCCCCGGCCTCCGCTGGTCGGGAACCGGTTATCTCGATTCGAACGCCGGGAATGAGCCGCTCGACGACGGTTTCACCGATTGGGACTGGTCGCGCGCGCACCGGCAGCGCGACACCGTCGTGCTTTACGACGGCGTCCGCCGCGACGGCTCGACCTTTGCCCTTGCCCTGAAGATTGGTGCCGACGGGTCGGTCGAGCACGTTCCCGCGCCACCGCGCGTCGTTCTGCCGACGAGCGACTGGCGGATGGCCCGATCGACCCGTGCCGACGCTGGATATGTCGCGCGGGTGACGCGGACATGGGAGGATTCGCCGTTCTACGTCCGCTCGGCATTGCAGACGCGGCTGTTCGGCGAAGACTGCGCGGCGGTCCACGAAAGCCTGTCGCTCGACCGTTTTCGCATGGGCATCGTCCGCGCGATGCTGCCTTTCCGGATGCCCCGACGGGGATGAAAGGACGATGGTGTTGCGCGCCCTCTGGCCCTCCCCCGCCGCCGTGCTAAACCGGTACTTATGAGCAAGTATTTCCCGTTCTCCGCCATTGTCGGGCAGGAGGAAATGAAGGCGGCGCTGCTGATCGCCGCCGTCGACCCGCGCATCGGCGGCGTCATGGTGTTCGGCGATCGCGGCACCGGCAAGTCGACCGCCGTTCGCGCGCTCGCCGCCCTCCTCCCACCGCTCCGCGTCGTCGCGGGCAGCCGGTTCAACGCCGACCCCGACCGACGCGACGATTACGCCGCCGATCCGGTCGCAGCAGACGGTGAAGCGGTCGACGGCGCGGTCCCGTTCGTCGACCTGCCGCTCGGTGCAAGCGAAGACCGCGTCGTCGGCGCGCTCGACCTTGAGGCGGCGCTCACGCAGGGGATCAAACGCTTCGAACCCGGCCTGCTCGCGCGCGCCAACCGAGGGTTCCTGTACATCGACGAGATCAACCTGCTCGAGGATCATATCGTTGATCTCCTCCTCGACGTCGCGGCTTCGGGCGAGAATGTTGTCGAGCGTGAGGGACTGAGCGTCCGCCATCCGGCGCGCGTCGTCCTCGTCGGCAGCGGCAACCCCGAGGAGGGCGAGTTGCGCCCGCAGCTGCTCGACCGCTTTGGCCTGTCGGTCGAGGTGCGGACGCCAAGCGACCTCAAGGACCGCATCGCCGTCGTCAAACGCCGCGACGCCTTCGACCGCGATGGGGCCGCCTTCGCCGCGCAATGGGCGGACGCCGAGGCCGCCGTCATGGCGCGGATCGCCGCCGCGCGCACGCTGTTGCCCACCGTCGAAGTCGACGACGACGCGCTCGAACTTTCGTCGCGGCTGTGCATGGCGGTTGGGGCCGACGGCTTGCGCGGCGAACTGACGATGCTCCGCGCGGCGCGCGCCACCGCCGCGCTCGATGGTGACGACGCGGTCGACGCCGGTCATCTGATCGAGGTCGCCGCAATGGCGCTGCGCCACCGGCTGCGGCGCAACCCACTCGATGACGCCGGGTCGACCGCCCGGATCGACCGGGCCGTCGCCGAGGTATTCGGCATGGGGGCGTTACGCGCGTCGGCGGCGTGACGCTGGACGCCGTTGACCCATGGGCCGACGCACTGCTCGCGGCGCGGCTCGTGGCGCGCGACCCGCGCCTTGGCGGTGCCGTCGTTCGCGCGCCCGCCGGTCCATCGCGCGAGGCATGGGTTGCGGCGTTTCGCGCGGCGGCGACGGGGCCAGTGCTGCGGCTGCCTCTGGGGATTGACGATGACCGGCTACTCGGCGGGATCGACCTTGCCGCGACGCTCGCCGCCGGACGTCCGATCGCGGCGCGCGGGCTGCTCGCTGAGGCAGCGGGCGGGACGTTAATTGTCGCGATGGCCGAACGGATCGACGCGGCGCTGGCGGGACGATTGGCGGCGGCGGTCGATGGCGGCGACGTGCGCCTCGTTCTGCTCGACGAGGGTGAGGGCGATGAGGCGGTCCCGCCTGCGCTCAGCGAACGGTGCGGGGTGTGGTTGACGCTTCCTGCTTCCTCCCC
>JAYTXW010000095.1:0-4027 GCA_043742745.1 Sphingomonadaceae bacterium | reverse complement strand
TCACCGCAGCGTCGGCGTTGTCGGTGCGTGTCTTCGTGGCCCTCGCGCGATCCCCAACTACTTTCTGCTGTCATGCTGGCGAATGCCAGCACCCACGGTCGTGCAAATCTCGATCGTTCGCGTCGCGCACCAATGTGGGTGCTGGCGTTCGCCAGCATGACCCGCCCGGTGTTTCATGCGTTCGTCGAACCAGCCGCCGCATCCCGCGCCGCCCACGCTTCGAGCAGGGCATCCTTGCCCCGCAGCCCCGGCTCGGGGAGCGCGTGGTTGACGACGTAGGTCGCGCCGGTGTGCCTATTCTCCCACATCGCCTGATGCGCGGCGGGGAGCCCATTCCACGGCACCATCGTCGGCTCGGTGACATCGAGCAGCCCGGCGGCGATCATGTCGTTCATGCGGGTGACTTCATAGGCGTTGCACAGGTGCGTGCCGCGGATTTCGGCGGTCGGCATGACGATCCGTCGCTGCCGCGTCCACACCTGCGGCGCGTAGAAACTATACCGCTTGTGCGCCATGTCCTCGGCATAGACGACGCGCCCGGTGAACGGCTTGACGAGCGCCGTCGTTACCCCGAGCGTGTCCTGACCGGCGCGTTCGAGGACGAGATCGGGCGCGCCGCGCGGATTGTCCGGCGAGCGGAGCAGCTTGCCGACCGCCGCGCCGAACGGCTTGAGCGTCCGGTCCTGGTAGTCGCGGACTGCGAGGCGGAAGGCTTCAATGTCACCCTTGGCGTCGGGCAGGCGCGGCATCGCGTCGGGCCACGCGAAGTTCTTGCCCTCGCGGCGAGCGATGTCCTCGAGGCTGACGACCCCGGCGAGCGCGTCCTCGAAGCCGAGCGACTGGATGAATTCGCGTTGGCCATCGGTCGTCGTGACGACGACGGTGCGCGCCTGGACGGTACGCGCCGCTTCGATCATTTCGAGGCCGGTTTGGTCGAGGAGTGCGGTCGAGCGCGGGCCGTAGAACAACAGTACCGCCTCCCCGGCGCGGACCTTGGCGCGGCGCAGCGCAGCTTCGGGGGTGACCGACCCGGCCTTGCCGACAAAGGTGAAATGATACCCCGACGACGCGCCGTAGAACGCCAGCACGCCGCCGTCGGCGAGGAGTTGGAAGCTGCGCGGGAACGCCGTCTCTCCTGCGTGGCTGACGGCATAGTCGGCTAGCCTACCGCCGTTGAGCGCGCGATATTCGGCGATGATCGGCTCGCCGGCGGCCTCCCATGCGGCGGGGTCGGCCTCGGGGACGGCGGTGAAGGCGGACGCCCAGCGGGGATCGGTGCGGTCGATCGCGCCGACTGCGCCTTCGCTGCGGACATATTCGGCGCGGGCGGGGGATGACACCAGCCCGGTGACGGCGAGCCCCGACTTGGCGCTCGTCTTCATCGCGTCGTGGCCGGTCCCGGTCGCCGCGCCCTCGACGAAGATCGTCCGGCCCGGTGCGATGTCGAGCGTCGTGAACAGCGCCCGCCACACCGTGCCGAGGTTGAGGATGTACGACCCCGCCTGTTCGAGCGTCAGGTCGCCGGGCACCGAATGAAGCTGCGGGGCCTGGACGGTGAGGAACTGCGCATGGCTGCCGGTCGGCGTTTCATAGCCTTGGATGGCGAAGTCGGCGAACATCGGGTCACGCCCGACCTGAGGGCTGAGCAGATCGTTGGTCCCCGAATAGACCGCGACGAGGTCGCCGACCTTGAGCCGCCCCTCGGCCCGCGCCTCGGACCCTAACGCCGCGACCAGCCCGACGCCGCCCGATCCGGTCGTCTGATAGTCGTTCTCATGCCCGTCGAACGGCGAAACCGGAATGCCGGTCAACGCCCAGATATCGTTGAAGTTGACCTCGCTGGTCAGCATGTAAACGAGCGCGTCGTTGGCCGACGGGCGGTCGACGGGGACGATCAGTTCGCGTTCGTGGGTCGCGGGCGGGCCGAAGCGCGGTGCGCCCGTCGCTTCGTCACGAGCGATGCCAAAGGCGTATTGGTAAGCGGGCAGCGCGTCGACTGCAGGAAAGAAAGGCGCGCCAACGGGCAGTAGCTGCTTCGTCGCCTGCAGGACGCTGCCGCGCGCCGTGTGCTCGCCGTCGACAAAGACGCCGTCGCGGCGGATCGGCAGCGGCGGCGACTTCTTGTCCATGAACTCGCGGATGCCCGCCTTGCCGCCATTCTGATCGACGACGGCGGTGGCGAAGGCGGTTGCCTCGGCGGCGAGACCGGCGGTCATACCGTGGTCGAGGCCCGTCCGCACCGCGTCGATTGCCGCGTGGCACGCCGCGCCGCGTCCGGCCCATTGCGTCTGGCGGACGATCCGCCGGATGTGGCCGTCGTCGAGCACCGTCGCAAAATCGGCCGCGACCGGGGTCTCGCGCCCGGCAACCAATTCTGCCTGCCGGGCAACACCGTCGCCAAGCGCGTCGGCGTGATCGCTCGCGCCAGCGGTTGCGGCAAGATGCGCGCGGATGAGCGCGTGCGCCTCCTCGAGCGCGCTGCCGCTGTCGCTTGCAATAGCGTCGATCAAGCCGATCCGCGCAGCTTCGGTGGCGTCGATACTGCGGCCGCCGAGGATCAGGTCGAGCGCATCGCGGACGCCTTCGCCGCCGTTGGCGCGCGCCAACAACCGCGGCAGCCGCTGCGTTCCGCCGTAGCCCGGGATCAAGCGCAGCCGGATTTCCGGCTGGCCGAACCGCGCCGTCGGCTCGGCGATGCGGTAGTGGCACGCGAGCGCGAACTCCATGCCGCCGCCGAGCGCGACTCCCTGGATCGCGGCAATGCACGGCTTACCCATCGCCTCGATCCTGTTGAACGCGAGCGGGGCGTTGTTCGGCAGGACGCGCGCTTCCTCGACGGTGTGGATCTCGTCGAGGAACTGGCGGATGTCGGCCCCGGCGACGAAGCTCTGCGTTCCGTCGCCGGTGAAAACGACTGCGACGACATCGTCGCGCCGCGACAGATGCTCGACGACGATGTTCAATTCGTCGAGCGCGCGTTCGTTGAGCGCGTTGACCGGCGGGTTGGTGACGAACACCGTCGCCACCTTCTTGCCGGGGGCAACATTGTTGTACTGGATGCGGAAGTAGCGGTAGCGCTCGAACAGTTGCTGGTCCTCCGACAGCTTCTGCTTGCGTTGCCACGCGTCGATCGCGGCTTTAAGCGCGGTCAGGCTGGCAGGGTTGCGGAGTGTCGAGGTGTCGCCGGTGTCGCCGCCCTCGACGAGCGCGCGGACCATGCGGCGGACGTATTTGCCGCTGCGTGTCTCGGGGAACTCGGCGACCTCGATAAAGTCCTGCGGGACGGCGACCGCGCCTTTCTCGCTGCGGACGAGGTCGGTCAGGCGGCGTTTGTCGTCCTGGGTCAGCTTGCGCCCGGGCGAGGGGACGACGAAGGCGAGCGGGGTCAGCCCCTTCTCGCGGTGCGGCGCGCCGACGACCAGCACGTTGCCGACCGGCGAATCGGGGTCGAGCGCCTTGTCGCGCAGGATCGCGCCCTCGATCTCCTCGGTCCCCATGCGGTGGCCGCTGACGTTGATGACATCGTCCGACCGCCCGTGGAGCGAGAAGCTGCCGTCGGCGTGCGCGACGGCGAAGTCACCCTGTGTGTACGCCCAAGCGCCCGCCCAGCGGGTCCAGTAACCGTCGCGCCAACGGGCGGCATCGCCGCGCCAGCCGGGGGCGACGGCGCCGTTGTCGACCGCGAAACCGGTGCCGCTCCAAACCGTGCGGGCGAGGTAGGGGTAGGGCGCGGCGATGACGATCTCGCCCTTTTCGTGGGGCGCGGCGCGGCGGTGGGGGATGCCGCCGGGGGCGGCGCGCGGAAAGACAATTCCGTCATTTTGCTGTCCGTCATCCCGGCGGACGCCGGGACCCAACGCTCCACCTGTCGACTGCGCGGAAACCTGGGTCCCGGCCTCCGCCGGGATGACGGCAGAAGGTATAGCTGCAGCGGCTTCATCCTCAACCCAGACTTCGCCGACGATCCACGGGAGCGGATAGGTGTGGGCGTCGGGGCGGAGCGGGAAGTCGGCGTTGCCGTAGAAAT
>JAYTXW010000094.1:0-2278 GCA_043742745.1 Sphingomonadaceae bacterium | reverse complement strand
GCCGGCAAACACCGCGCGGTTAACCCGCTCTCCGGCTGCGACCACGAAACCCCGCCCGACCGCGCCGCCGTCGGTCAGCGCCGCCAGCCCGTCGGTTGTTTGCGCGAGGAAGCGGGTGCCGTCGGCCTGCCGCCCGATGACGATCGCGAAGGCCGCTTCGCCGCGATCGTGGACGACGGTCAGGGCCTCGACGGTGGCGGGGCCACTGGGGGTGCGGGTGAAGGCGGGCGCAGGGACGCTGTCGATGTCGCGCTGGTAGGTTGCGGGGTCGGCGCGGGTCCAGCCCCCGCGCGTGGGGGGCGTCGCATAGACGCCAAAGCTCGATTTGGTCAGGTAGCCGCCGTTGGCGAAGACGAAGCCGAAGCTGCCCGGGGTAGCACGCGCGCGCCCGACGGCCTCGGCGATGGCGTGCATCGAATAGTTGTTTCCGGCGCCGCCAAAGTACGGCAGCCCGCCGGTGAGCGTCAGGCCGCGCCGGTCGTCGCCGGAGTCGCTCGTAGCGAGGCCGATCTCGCGCGCGGCGATCGCGACGGCGACGGGGAAGCAACTGTACAGGTCGATCGCCGACAGGTCGGCGACACCGATGCCCGCCATCGCCAGGGCGTGGGCTGCGCCGACGCGGATCGACGAAGACGCGGCATAATCGGACCTGTGGCTGACAAGAATCGGCTCGTGGGTGTCGGCGCAACCGTGGAGGTAGACGCGCTTGTCCTCGGGGACCCCGGCGGCGTCGGCGGCGGCGGTCGACATCATTACGACGGCGGCCGCCTGGTCGACGAACAGGTTTGACACGAGGAACTTGGTGTACGGCGACGCGATCATCCGGTTGGCGGCGGTCGGCGTGGTCAACTCGGCGGGCGTGCGGGCGACGGGGACGGCGGCGTGCGGGTTGGCGGCGGCGACGTCCGTGAACGGGGCCATCAGCGCGCCGATGCGGGCGCGGGTTGCCGCCGCGGTCTCGCCCAGCCGCGCGGCAAGGGCGCTTTCGAACAGGGGGTAGACGTTGACCGGCAGCGCGATGCCGTGGGCGATCTCGTGGCCGCTGACGAGGGGCGTTTCGGGGCCGAGTCTGTCAGGGGTGCCGCCCGGATCATCGCCCCAATCGAGTTTTAGCCCCGCCTTGACCGCGTTTGCTTGGGTCCGCAGCGCCTCGACCCCGGCGATGAGGACGGCGTCGGCGTCGCCGCGCGCGATCCGCTCGGCCATGAGATTGACGAGCATTTGCGGGGTGTTGCCGCCGACGGGGGCGTAGATTTCGGTACGGGGCGACTGGCCGAGGCGGCGGGCGAGGCTGCGCGGCAGGTTGGTGTACGCTCCAAACGGCGACGCGAACGCGGGTGACGAGTCGGCGAACAGGCGGACGACGGCGACCGTGTCGAGGACGATACCCGCCCCGGCATCGGCGAGCGCGGCGGCGGCGGCGCCCGCCATCAGGTCGAGCGGCGACCCGGCGGTAGCGGGGGGTGATGTCCGGTCGCTCGCCTGCGCGACGCCGACGAGAACGGGGGTGCGGCGGTGGGTCATCGGATAACCTCGATGGTCATGCCGAGGTCGAGGTCGGCCCATACGCGGTCGGCGGTCAGCACTGTCGCGCCGAGGTGCGCGCCGAGCGAGAGGCATGCGCGGTCGCCGAACGACAGGCCGCGGTGGCGGGTATCGCGGCGCAGGCGACCGGCGGCGATGGCGAGACCTTCGTCAAAGGGGATGACGGTGAGATTCAATCCGGCCAGCAGGGTATCGGCGGCAGCATCGTCGAGGCCGCGCTCCTGATATTTGGCGACGACCTCGCTGAGATTGACCGCACCCACGACGGCTCGACCGAGGGCGGCCTCCACTCGCGCGCTGCCTGGCTCGTGGTCGAGCGCGGCGAGGATGGCCGAAGCGTCGAGGACGAAATCTGCGCTATTCACGCGCCGCCTCGGCGCGACGATCGGCGATTAACTCGTCGGCCAGCGAGACGCCTTCGGGGACATATTTTCTAACGATGGCGCGCAACGCCTCCCAGTTGACCCGTGCCGACCACAGCTGAAGCTTGCCATCGACCACTGCCATCTTGATCGCGTCGCCATCGGCGAGGTTGAGTTCGCGCCGGACATCGGCAGGAATCTGAACGCGCCCGCCGCTGACGAGTTTGCCGTGATGGATCATCTTCGACATATTTCGTCCGATCTGTAGTGTTGACGTCATTATACAGATTCAGGCAAACTCGACAATGGATGGGGGCGTCGCGGCAAAGCCGGGCCGTCGGGCGGGTCGGCGAGGAAGGTTCGCCGACCCG
>JAYTXW010000093.1:0-2732 GCA_043742745.1 Sphingomonadaceae bacterium | reverse complement strand
CTTTGCAACCTATGCCCCACTTGCGCCGCTCGGCCCAGAACCGCTGGGCCCCGACCTGACGCCTGCGTATCTCAAGGCGAAATTCGCGGGCCGCGCCGCGCCGATTAAACCGCTTCTTCTCGACCAGCGGATCGTCGCCGGGATCGGCAATATTTATGCGTGCGAGGCGCTCCATATTGCCGGGATCGACCCGCGCCGGGCGGCGGGGAGCGTATCGGCGGCAAAGCTGGCGAAGCTCGTTCCCGCAATCCGTCAAACGCTCAACGCCTCGATCGCCGCCGGGGGATCGACCTTGCGCGACCACGCCCAGCTCGATGGGACGCTCGGCCATTATCACGCGCAATTCTGTGTTTACGGGCGTGAGGGCGAGCCATGCCCCGACGGGCGTGGTACGGTGCAACGCATCGTCCAGGGGGGGCGCTCGACGTTCTTCTGCCCCCGCTGTCAGCATTAGGAGCTTCGTGATGTACGCCACTATCCTGACCGAAATCCACGGCGCGGTCGCCGTCATCACACTGAACCGCCCCGACGCGCTCAACGCGCTCAACCAGCAACTGACGAGCGATCTTGGCACGGCGCTCCGCCACTTCGACGCCGACCCCGCCATCGGCTGCATCGTCGTGACCGGCGCGGGCAAGGCGTTCGCCGCCGGGGCCGACATCAAGGAGATGGCGGCCAAGACCTTCGCCGATGCGTACGGTGACGACTTCATCACCGCGACATGGGAGGAACTGACGCGCACCCGCACGCCGGTCATCGCCGCCGTTAACGGCTTCGCGCTCGGCGGCGGCTGCGAGATCGCGATGATGTGCGATACGATCTTCGCCGCCGATACCGCCAAATTTGGCCAGCCCGAGATTAAGCTCGGCACGATCCCCGGCGCAGGCGGAACGCAGCGGCTGACGCGCGCGGTCGGCAAGGCGGTGGCGATGGACCTGATCCTGACCGGGCGGATGATCGACGCCGCCGAGGGCTTGCGAATCGGCCTCGTCGCGCGCGTCTACCCGGCGGCTGAACTGATGACCGAGACGCTTGCTGCCGCCGCGACGATCGCGAGCTATGGTCGGCTTTCGGTCATGGCGGCGAAGGAAGCGGTCGGGCGGGCCGACGAGGGCGGACTGGCGGAAGGTGTCCGCTTCGAACGCCGCCTGTTTCACGGCCTGTTCGGCACCGCCGATCAGAAGGAAGGGATGGCGGCGTTCGTCGCCAAACGCCCGGCGGCGTTCACCGGGCGCTGAGCGGTAGCCAGCCTTGACCAGAGGGGCGCTCCCCTATAACAGGCGTTCTCCCGCCGTGTCGCAGCTCGGCCGCGCGAACGTGTGACCGAGGACTAAATGGCGAATACCCCCCAGGCTGAAAAGCGCATCCGGCGGAACGACCGGCGCGCCGCGATCAACAAGGCGCGCGTCAGCCGCATCCGTACCTTCGTCAAAAAGGTCGAGTCGGCGATCGAGGGCGGCACCCCCGATTCCGCCAAGGCGGCGTTGCTTGCGGCCCAGCCCGAGTTGATGCGCGGTGTCGCCAAGGGCGTCATGCACAAAAACACTGTCGCGCGGAAAATTTCGCGGCTGGCAAAACGGGTGAAGGCGCTCGGCTGAGCCAAAGCACCTTTGTCATATGACAGTAAAGCCGCCCGAGTCGGGCGGCTTTCGTGTGTTTGGCGTCAATGACTTGAAGCGATCGACGCGACTCGGGGATGTTCGTCTGTAACGTAATCGTCATAGATCCTTCACGGAATATCAGTCATTTGGCCATCCGTTCGCGATTTTGGCGGGTTTGCGTGTCAACGAGTTTATTTGAATTCCGGCACATTTTCCGCCCTTGATCCGGCTTTCGCGCGGTGGTTAGTGGCCGCGACGGCAGCGATGCCGCGAGGCGGAAGTCCTCATAAAATGCGAGCGGCGAGCCACTGCTGGAGGTGCAAAAATGCACTTTCGACGGAGAGCCGGGTCGTGTCGGTGGGTGCGGGGAGGCAAACAAGAACGACATGGCAACGACTTGGTCCACGATGGTTCGCGATGCTGCGCCGGTTGGCGCGCGAAGTCCCGAATCGATGTGGGACACGATCCGCACTCTACTGCGTCACGAATGCGGGGCGCGGACGTTTGACAACTGGCTTGCCCCGATCGCATTCGTCGCGGTCGATGACGATACTGTCCGGCTGGCGTTGCCGACGGCGTTCCACGCCGACTGGGTCGCGACCCACTATCTCGACCGGTTGCGAGTTCTGTGGTCGGCGCAGGAGTGCGACGTGCGCCACGTTACGCTGATCGTCAATCCAACGGACACGGTTACGCCCGTCGTCGCGGCAGCGGCAGCACCCTGTGCAGCGCTTGAGCCACGCTACAGCTTCTCGAACTTCGTCGTCGGCAAGTCGAACGAGCTCGCCTACAACGCCGCGCGGACGCTCGCCGACGGGGGGCCGATCAGCTTCAACCCGCTCTTTCTCCACGGCACGACGGGGCTCGGCAAGACGCATCTGATGCACGCGATCGGCGGCGAGTTTCGCGCCCGGTTGCCGCACGCCAAGGTCGCCTATCTGTCGGCCGAGAAGTTCATGAACGATTTCCTCGCCGCGCTGCGGGCGAAGGACACCGTCACGTTCAAACAGCGGTTGCGCTCGGTCGACCTGTTGATGATCGACGACGTCCAGTTCATCGCGGGCAAGGAATCGACGCAGGAAGAACTGTTCCACACGATGAACGAGATCATCAGCGCCGGAAAGCGGCTGG
>JAYTXW010000092.1:0-3036 GCA_043742745.1 Sphingomonadaceae bacterium | reverse complement strand
GGACGACGGGATCATGCCGCAGACGGTCGAGGCGATCGCCCATACCAAGGCGGCGGGCGTGCCGATGATCGTCGCGATCAACAAGATGGACAAGCCGGGAGCCGACGCGCAGAAAATCCGCACCGCGCTCCTTCAGTATGATGTTCAGGTCGAAGCGCTGGGCGGCGAAGTTCAGGATGTCGAGGTGTCGGCGACCAAGAAGACCGGCCTCGACGAACTGCTCGAGAAGATCGAGTTGCAAGCCGAATTGCTCGAACTGCGCGCCAACCCGGCGCGCGCCGCCGAGGGCACCGTGATCGAAGCGCGGCTCGACAAGGGGCGGGGCCCGCTCGCGACCGTCCTCGTCAACCGCGGCACGCTCAAGACCGGCGACATTTTCGTCGTCGGGGCCGAGTGGGGCAAGGTCCGTGCGCTCGTCGACGACAAGGGGGCGATCGTCAAAACGGCGCTGCCGTCGGTTCCGGTCGAAATTCTCGGCCTGTCAGGCGTGCCGCGCGCGGGGGACCCGTTCAGCGTGATGGAAACCGAGGCGCGCGCGAAGGAAGTCGCCGCCTACCGTGCCGGGCTGATCACCGCCGAACGCACCGTCGGCCCGCCCGCCGACCTCGCGCAGATGTTCAATGCGCTCCGCGAGGCGAAGGCGCAGGAATATCCGATCGTCGTCAAGGGCGATGTGCAAGGATCGGTCGAGGCGATCGTGTCGTCGCTCAACAAGGTGTCGACCGACCTCATTAAGGTCCGCGTGCTGCACTCGGGCGTCGGCGGCATCACCGAATCCGACGTCACGCTGGCGGCGGCATCGAAGGCGCCGATCATCGGCTTCAACGTCCGCGCCAACGCCAAGGCGCGTGAGTTCGCCCAAAGGGACGGCGTCGCGCTTAAATATTACGACGTCATCTACAACCTGATCGACGAGGTGAAGGCGGCGATGGCTGGACAATTGGGGCCGGAGTTCCTCGAAAACGTCGTCGGACGCGCTCAGGTCCTCGAAGTCTTTCAGGCGGGCAAGACCGGCAAGGCCGCCGGTGTCCGCGTCATCGAAGGCGTCATCAAGAAGAATCTGCGCGCCCGGGTCATGCGCGACGACGTGGTCATCTACGTCGCCAACGTCAGCTCGCTGCGCCGGTTCAAGGACGATGTTGCCGAGGTCCGCAGCGGCCTCGAATGCGGTATCGGGCTGGAGAACAACACCGACATCAAGCCCGGCGACATCATCGAGACGTTCGAGATCGAGGAGCGGGAGCGGACGCTGTAGCGCGGCCGAGCAGAGCGAAGCGAACGCGCGTGCGGTCGTGAGCACTGCGCGGACTCGCGCAAAGCCGGGCGGCGGGTCGGGCGACCCTCCCGCCCGAACCCGTCCGACGGCGCGGCTTTGCTGCGACGCCCCGCTCGCTCACCGCCCCACGGCTTTGCCGCGACGCCCGTCCACGCTAAGCTGACCGAAATGAAACCTGCCGCCACCCCCGCCACCAAGTCGGTCCGCCTTCTCCGCATCGGCGAGCAGGTCCGCCACGCGCTCGCCGACATCCTCGCCCGCCGCGAAATCCGCGATCCTGTTCTTGAGGCCGCGATCGTGTCGGTCAGCGAGGTCCGCGTCACCCCCGACCTGCGTGCGGCGATCGTTTTCGTCTACCCGCTCGGCGGCGACAACGCCGATGCGGTGCTCGCTGCGCTCAAGGCCAACGCGCGCTTCCTGCGCGGCGAGGTCGCGAAAAAGCTGGCGACAAAATACACCCCCGACCTGACGTTCCGCCTCGACGAGAGCGTCGCCGCGAGCGCAAAGATCGACGCGATCCTCCGCCAGCCCCGTATCGCCCGCGACCTTGGCGGCGAGTGAGTCGCGGATAAACCAGCGACCCGATAACTCGTCATCGCCGCGCTGGCAGGGCCCCAATGTCAGACTGCCCGACATTGGAGTCCCGCCCGCGCGGCGATAACAGTCGGGTATTCTACGCCGCGCGCGCCTTCAAAATCTTACCCGGCGCGCGCGGCGGCTCGCCCTTGGGCAGCGCGTCGATATGCTCCATGCCCGACGTCACCTCACCCCACACGGTGTATTGATTGTCGAGGAAGCTCGAATCGCCGAAGCAGATGAAGAACTGGCTGTTCGCCGAATTCGGTGCGCTCGTCCGCGCCATGGAGCACGTCCCGCGCTTGTGCGGCTCCTTGGAAAATTCCGCCTTAAGGTCGGGCTTCTTCGAGCCGCCGCTGCCGGTCCCGGTCGGGTCGCCGCCCTGCGCCATGAAGCCGGGGATGACGCGGTGAAAGACGACGCCGTCGTAAAAGCCGTCTGTCGCCAGCTCGGCGATGCGCGCGGTGTGGCCGGGGGCAAGGTCGTTGCGCAGCTTGATCGTCACGTCGCCGCCGTCGAGGGTCAGCGTCAGGGTTTCGGCGGTCATCATCGTCTCCGGTTGAATGCCGCGCGTATCTAGGGGCGCAGACCGAAATCGCCAAGCGCGGTTCGCAGGGCCTCGGGCAGGACGGCGGGTCCGGTGTCGCCGCGGAACACCATCACGCTTTCCGCGAGCCCGATGCAGACGCCTGCCTGAAACAATGCGAGCCCGGCGGTCCAGCTTGTCGTCCCGAGGCGCAGCGGCGCGAGCGCGACAGTGACGGGCGCGGGGTACGCTCCCTCGCCGAGGTAGTCGATCGCCACGCGCGCGACGAGGTAGCGCGGGCGGCCAACCGCATAGCGCGCGCGCATATCGGTGTTGAAGCGGACGCGCCCCTCCTCATAAATCTGCGCGACGGCGACGTTGTTGAGGTGGAGGTTGAAGTCGAGGTCGTTGAAGCGCGTCGGCACCTCGACCGACCAGCGATAGGCGTTAAGGCTCGTTCGCGCCGGATCGTGACGGCTCACGCCGGTGTAGCGGGCGGCGCGGGCGGATTGACGGCATTGCCCTTGTCATACGCGCGCACCGTCGCGGGCCGCGCGTCGATCGCGTCCTTCCACCGCCGGACATGGGTGAAGTCGCCCAGCATCGGCGTCATCCCGCCAATCGCGCGGACCCACGGATAACTCGCCATGTCAGCGAC
>JAYTXW010000091.1:0-8781 GCA_043742745.1 Sphingomonadaceae bacterium | reverse complement strand
CTATTCCGCTGCAAATAGGCAATCGGCGCGGCGTTACGAGCCGAGAAAAACTTTATCCGCTGCAAGCCGATGTCGCGGCGACTACCCCCGCCCGCGATACGGCGCGACGCCCTGGTCGGGCACCCACACCCCGGCGGGAACGGGGCCGCTCTGCCAGAAGACGTCGATCGGGATGCCGCCGCGCGGATACCAATAGCCGCCGATCCGCAGCCACTTCGGGGCCATTTCGGCGACCAGCCGCTGGGCGATACCCACGGTGCAATCCTCGTGAAACGCGGCATGGTTGCGAAAGCTGCCGAGGAACAGCTTGAGCGATTTCGACTCGACGATCGTCGCCGCCGGGACATAGTCGATGACCAGATGCGCGAAGTCGGGCTGCCCCGTCACCGGGCACAGCGAGGTGAATTCCGGCACGGCAAAGCGAACCAGATAATCGGTCCCCGGGCGCGGGTTCGGCGGATAGTCGAGAACGGCGGTGGCGGGGCTGACGGGGAGCGCGCTGGCGCGCCCGAGCGCGGTCGGGGTGTAATCGGTCATGCGCGGCGGGGTGACCCACAAATCTCGCACTGACAAGGCGCCTTCGCGCCGCTATCACTCCGCCAGCACGAATTTGGAGAGACGAATGACCCCGCTGGTGACGACCGAATGGCTGGCCGCCGAACTGGGGGCCAACGACCTGCGGGTCATCGACGCGACGCTGTTCCTGACCGGCGACGCGCGCAACGCCCGCGCCGAGTTCGAGGCGGGCCACGTCCCCGGTGCGGTGTTCATCGATCTGGACGAGCTCGTCGACACCGCCAACCCGTTGCCCAACATGCTGCCTGCGCCCGAGAAATTCGCCAGCCGGATGCAGGCGCTCGGCCTTGGCGACGGCAGCCGGATCGTGATCTATGATAATTCGCCGCTCCATTCGGCGGCGCGCGCGTGGTGGATGCTGACGGTGTTCGGGGCGCACGAGGTCGCGATCCTCGACGGCGGCTTCGCCAAATGGCAGGCGGAAGGCCGCGCGCTCGAATCGGGCAAACCCGTCGTCCGCCACCGCCACTTTACCGTCTGGGCCGACACCAAGCCGGTAAGGACGATGGCGCAAATGACCGACAACCTGCGGTCGAAGACCGAACAGGTCGTCGACGCGCGCTCGGCCGGACGCTTCGCCGGGACCGAGCCGGAGCCGCACGCGGGCTTACGCGGCGGTCACATTCCGGGGTCGAAGAACTTGCCGCAGACGCAGTTGTTCAACGCCGACGGAACGTGGAAGCAGGGGGCCGACCTGCAGGCTGCCTTCGCCGCTGCCGGAGTCGACACGACCAAACCGCTGGTCACCACCTGCGGCTCGGGCATCACCGCCGCCGTCATCGCCTTCGGCGCGACGCTGCTCGGCGCAAAGGACGTCGCGCTGTACGACGGCAGCTGGAGCGAATGGGGTGCGTCAGCGACGACCCCGGTGGTGACGGGGGCGGCTTGACGGGAAGGGACACCCGCCTCGTCGAAGCAGGGCGCGCGCACGCCTATACGCGCGGCCCCGACATGACCGCCGGGATCGTCAATCCGCCGGTGTGGCATGCCTCGACGATTTTGTTCGACGATCTCGCCGCGCTCGACGAGGCGCGGAAGCATCCCGACTCCGGGCTGTTCTACGGGCGGCGGGGGACGCCGACGCAATGGGCGCTCGAGGAGGCGCTGACCGCGCTCGAGCCGGGGGCGGCGGGGACCAAGTTATATCCGTCGGGCGTCGCGGCGATCGCGGCGGCGCTGCTCACCGTATTGCGCGCTGGCGACCATGTCCTGATGGTCGACACCGCGTACGAGCCGAGCCGCGCGTTCGCCCATGCGTTTCTGAAACCGCTGGGGATCACGACGACCTTCTACCCGCCGACCGCCGACGTCAGCGCGTACCTCCAGCCGACGACTCGAGCGATTTTGATCGAGTCGCCGGGGTCGCTCAGTTTCGAGGTGCAGGACGTGCCGGCGATCGTCGCCGTGGCAAAGGCGAACACTATCGCGACGGTGATGGACAATACATGGGCGACGCCGCTGCTGTTTTCGCCGATCGCGCACGGGGTCGATTTTTCGGTGCAGGCGCTGACGAAATACACCGGTGGGCATAGCGATCTGATGATGGGGTCGGTGACGACGACGCCGCGTTGGTGGGGCAAGCTCAAGACCAAGTCGTATTTGCTCGGTTACTGCGTCGGCCCCGACGATGCGTATCTCGCGCTGCGGGGTTTGCGGACGCTTGGGCTGCGGCTCGAACGGCAGGGGGCGAGCGCGCTAACGATCGCGCGGTGGTTGCAGGCGCATCCGTCGGTCGCGCGCGTCCTCCACCCGGCGCTACCCGACGATCCGGGGAACGCGTTGTTCGTGCGCGATTTCAACGGCGCGTCGGGGCTGTTCGCGTTCGTCCTCAAGCGTGGCAGCCGTGCGGACACCGCCGCGCTGATCGACCACCTCGACCATTTTGGCATCGGCTTCTCATGGGGCGGGTACGAAAGCCTGATCCTGCCGGTCGAACTCGACGGTATCCGCACTGCGACGACGACCGATACGGGCGGGCAGATCGTCCGCCTGTCGATCGGCCTCGAAGACCCGGACGATCTGATCGCCGATCTGGCGCGCGGACTGACACGCTACGAAGCACAATTTGGGGACGCGCCATGACCTTTGACGACTATGCGAGCCACGACGCGACCAGCCTCGCGGGCCTCGTCGCCAGCAAGCAGGTGACGCCCGCCGAACTGCTCGAAACGGCGATCGCGGCGACCGATGCGGCCAACGCCGACCTCAACTTCGTCGCTCAGCCGCTGTACGACCGGGCGCGTGACAAGGCGGCGGGCAGCTTCACCGGGCCGTTCGCCGGGGTGCCGTTCGTCGTCAAGGACCTCCATATGCACATCGCGGGCGCGCGGTCGGGGGAGGGCAGCCGGTTGTTCGACGGCTATGTCGCCGAATACGAGTCGACGTTGTTCACCCGGTTCGAGCGGGCCGGATTCAATACCTTTGCCAAGACGACGACGCCTGAATTCGGCCTGACGGTAACCACCGAAAGCCGCGCCTATGGCCTGACGCGCAATCCGTGGCACCGCGACCGCAGCGCGGGCGGGTCGAGCGGCGGCGCGGCGGCGGCGGTTGCGGCGCGAGTCGTGCCCATTGCCCACGCCTCCGACGGCGGCGGGTCAATCCGCTGCCCGGCGAGTGTCTGCGGGCTGTTCGGGTTGAAGCCGTCGCGCGGGCGGGTGCCGTGCGGGCCGAAAGCGACCGAGGGCTGGTTCGGACTGACCGCAAACCATGTCGTCACCCGGTCGGTGCGCGATTCCGCCGCCGTCCTCGACGCGGTCCACGGCGACGAACGGGGCAGCCGCTACAGCGCGCCGACACCCGCGCGATCGTTCCTTAGCGAAGTCGGGCGTGACCCCGGCACATTGCGCGTCGCGCTGATGCTGACGCCGATCACCGGCGTTCCCGTCGATCCGCAGGTGATCGCCGCGACCCGCGACGCCGCGCGCCTGCTCGAGGCCCTCGGCCATCATGTCGCGGAGGCCACGCCGGTGTTCGATGCGTCGGGGCTGACGGCGGCGATGACGGCGACGGTCGGCGCGAGTACGGCGCACGACGTCGCGACACGCCTCGCCGCACTCGGGCGGACCGACGCCGGTGACGACATCGAAACCGTCCCCCAGATGTGGGTCCATATCGGCAACCGGACCACGGCAGTGGAGCTGGCCAGGGCCAACGCGACCTTCCAGACGGCGGCGATCGCCCTCGCCGACTTCATGGCCGATTACGACGTCATCCTGTCGCCGGTGTTCGCGCAGCCTGTTATCGGACTGGGCGTCATCGACCTGTCGCCCGCTGATATTTCGGCATGGACGGCGGCGATCACCGGCTACAGCCCGTTCACCGCGCTCGCCAACCAGACGGGGGTGCCGGCCATGTCGTTGCCGCTCGGCACCGATACCGACGGGCTGCCGATCGGTGTGATGGTCACCGCCCGCTACGGCGAGGAGGGGCTGTTGTTCGCGCTCGCCGCGCAGGTCGAGGCGGCGGCACCATGGGCGGCGCGGCGGCCCTCGGCATCCAAACCCTAATTATACCGCCATTGCTGCGCTGCGGTAGACGCGCCGTATGGCAACCGCTAGGTGGCGCTCATATCGGCGTCGTCGATCTATCGTGATCGCCGTCGGTCCAAAGGGTCGGCCGATGCGAACGTCATTTGTCCTCATCAGCCTGCTGGCCCTCGCCAGTTGCGGCAAGAAGGACGACGGTCAGCAAGGCCCGCCGCCGGGTGCGCCCGGGGGGCCGCCGCCGTCGGTCACCGTCGCGCACCCGCTCAGCAAGCCGATCGTCGACTGGGACGACTATACCGGGCGCTTCGAGGCGGTGAATTCGGTCGATGTCCGCCCGCGCGTGTCGGGCTACCTCCAGTCGTTGAACTTCCGCGACGGCCAGTTCGTCCGCAAGGGCCAGTTGTTGATGACGATCGACCCACGCCCGTTTCAGGCGGTGTACGACCAGGCGAAGGCCGACGAAGGCCGCTACGCCGCCGCCGCGCAGGTGGCGCAGACCAGTTTTGCCCGCGTCAAGCAGCTCCTCGACCTCAAGGCCGCGAGCCAGGAGGAATATGACAATGTGCAGGCGACGCTGCGGCAGGCGCAGGCGCAGGTTGGTGCGGCGAAAGCGATCACCAAGGCAAAGGCGCTCGACGTCGAATTCACCCGCGTTGTCGCGCCCGTGTCGGGCCGCGCGTCCGACCGCAAGGTCAGCAGCGGCAATTATGTCAGCAGCGGGCAGACGGTGCTGACGACGATCGTGTCGTTGAACCCGATCCACTTCGTCTTCACCGGGTCCGAAGCGGTTTATCTGAAATATCAGCGCGCCAACCGCGCGGGGACGCGCCCGTCGTCGCGCGTCGCGGCAAATCCGGTCGATATCCGGCTGGCCGACGAAACCGCGTACCGCTGGCACGGGCGGATGGATTTTGTCGACAACACGATCGATCGTGGGTCGGGGACGATTCGCGGGCGCGCGGTCGTCGCCAACCCCGACGGTCTGCTGACGCCCGGAATGTTCGGCCATATGCGCCTGCTCGGGTCGGGGGCGTATCAGGGGCTGCTCGTGCCCGAGGACGCCGTCGTCACCGACCAGACGCGCAAGACCGTGCTGGTCGTCGGCGCCGATGGCCGGGTCGCGCAGCGCGTCCTCGACCTCGGTCCGATCGTCGACGGATTGCGCGTCGTCAAATCGGGGCTGGCGGCGACCGACAATGTCATCATCGCCGGGGTTCAGCGCGCCCATCCCGGAGCGCCGGTCAAGGTCGTTCAGGGCCGGATCGTGCCGCCCGACCCCGGCTCGGCGCCGTCGATGCCAAGCTTCACCGAGCCACCGGCGACGTCGGCGACCGCTGCGTCAGCGGTTTCCGGGGCCGCGCGGTAGGTGCGGTTCTCGCATTTCTTTATCGACCGCCCGATCTTCGCCGGGGTCATCTCGATCCTGATCGTCCTGATCGGGGTGTTCGCCTATCCGTCGCTCCCGGTCGCGCAATATCCCGAGATCGCGCCGCCGACGATCGCGATCACCGCGTCGTACCCCGGCGCGTCGGCAGAGGTGCTCGGCGAGACGGTTGCCGCGCCGCTCGAGCAGGAGATCAACGGCGTCGAGAATATGTTGTACATCACCTCGTCGTCGACCGGCGACGGGCGGGTGACGGTCAACGTCGTGTTCAAGCTGGGCACCAACCTCGATACCGCGCAGGTCCTCGTCCAGAACCGGGTCCAGTCGGCGCTGCCGCGCCTGCCGCAGCAGGTCCAGGTGCTCGGCGTCCAGACGCGCAAGAACACGCCCGACCTGCTGATGGTCGTGTTCCTGACGTCGCCCGACAACAGCCACGATACGCAATATCTGTCGAACTATGCGACGTTGCAGGTCCGCGACCGGCTCCTCCGGCTGCAGGGCATCGGCGGCGTCAACGTCTTCGGCGCGCGCGACTATGCGATGCGGGTCTGGATCGACCCCGAAAAGGCGGCGTCGCGCAGCCTGAATGCGAGCGAGATCGTCGCCGCGCTGCGGTCGCAGAACGTCCAGGTCGCGGCGGGCAGCGTCGGCGCACCTCCATTTGCCAAGGGCGGATCGGGGTTCGAGCTCAGCGTCCAGACGCAGGGGCGGCTGACGACGCCGCAGCAGTTCGGTGACATCGTCATCAAGGCGGATGCCAACGGCGCGGTGACGCGGGTCAGCGACGTCGCGCGGATCGAGGTCGGCGCGCAGGACTATACCACCAGCGGCTTCGTCAACGGCGTCCAGGGCGTCGGGCTGGGCATGACCCAATTGCCGGGGTCGAATGCACTCGCGACCGCCGCGTCGATCATCAAGACGATGGAGGAGGCGAAGAAGGACTTCCCACCCGGCATCACCTATACCATCCCGTACAACCCGACAACCTATGTCCAGGCGTCGATCGACAGTGTCCAGCAGACGCTGTTCGAGGCGGTTGCGCTGGTCGTCCTCGTCGTCCTCGTCTTTCTGCAAAGCTGGCGCGCGGCGCTGATCCCGGTGCTGGCGATCCCGGTGTCGTTGATCGGCACCTTCGCGGTGATGGCGGCGTTCGGCTATTCGTTGAACAACCTGTCGCTGTTCGGGCTGGTGCTGGCGATCGGCATCGTCGTCGACGACGCGATCGTCGTCGTCGAAAATGTCGAGCGCGAGCTTAAAAACGGCCTCACCCCGCACGACGCGGCGTTCGCGACGATGGACGAGGTCGGCGGCGCGCTGATCGCGATCGCGCTGACCCTGTGCGCGGTGTTCATCCCGACGGCGTTCATCAGCGGCATTTCGGGGCAGTTCTACAAACAGTTCGCGCTGACGATTTCGTCGGCGACGCTGATCTCGTGCCTGGTCTCGCTGACCCTGTCGCCGGCGCTCGCGGCGATGCTGCTCAAGCCGTACGAGGCGCATCACGACAAACCGCGCGGCTGGTCCGCGCCCGTGCAGCGCGCGGCGAACGGGTTCAACCGCGGCTTCGACTGGCTGTCCGACCGCTATGGACGGCTGACGGCGCGGACCGTCCGGCTGATCGGCATCATCCTCGTCTGCTACGTCGCGTTGCTCGGTCTTGCCGCGTGGCGCTTCACCGCGACGCCGAGCGGCTTCATCCCGGCGCAGGACCAGGGCTATCTGATCGGCGTCGTCCAGATGCCGCCGGGGTCGACCCTCGAACGGACGACGGTGGTGCTCAAGGCGACGGTGGCGAAGGCGCTCAAGGTTCCCGGCGTAAACCATATCGTCAACATCGCCGGTCTCGACGGCGCGAGCTTCTCGAATGCACCGAACGCCGGGACGATGTTCCTCGCGCTCGATGATTTCGCCGTCCGCCGCGATCACCACCAGACCGGCGCGTCGATTCTTGGCGAACTCCGCAAGACGCTCGGCGCGATCGACGCGGCGAACGTCCTCGTCATCGCCCCGCCACCGGTACGCGGCATCGGCACCGGCGGCGGCTATAAGATGATGGTTCAGGACCGCAACAACGCCGGCCCGGCGGCGCTCGAAAAAGCCACGTTCGCGATGATGATGGCGGCCAACCAGACGCCGGGACTGACGAGCGTCTTCACCCTGTTCAACACCGGCACCCCGCGCCTGTTCGCCGATATCGACCGCGAAAAGGCACAGCAACTGGGCGTCGCGCCGTCCGAAGTGTTCAGCACCCTCAACACCTATCTCGGGTCGAGCTATATCAATGACTTCAACCTTCTTGGGCGGACGTTCCGCGTCACCGCGCAGGCCGACGCGCCGTTCCGCCACCAGCCGTCGGACATCGTCAGTCTGAAGACGCGGTCGGCGTCGGGCACGATGGTGCCGATCGGTTCGGTAGCGACGCTCCGCGACGAAAGCGGCCCGTACCGCGTCGTCCGCCACAACCTGTATCCGGCAGCGGAGCTCCAGGGCGATACCAAGCCCGGCTTCTCGAGTGGTCAGGCGCTGAAGGCGATGGAGGGTCTCGCCGCGAAAACGCTGCCGACCGGCTTCGGTTTCGAATGGACCGAGCTTGCGTACCAACAGACGACGCAGGGCAATACCGCGACGGTCGTCTTCGCGCTCGCCGTCGTCTTCGTTTTCCTGCTCCTCGCGGCGCAATACGAATCGCTCGTGCTGCCATTCGCGGTCATCCTGATCGTGCCGATGTGCCTGTTGGCGGCGATCATCGGCGTCAACCTGCGCGGCTTCGACAATAATATCCTGACGCAGATCGGTCTCGTCGTCCTCGTCGGCCTTGCTGCCAAAAACGCGATCCTGATCGTCGAGTTCGCCAAGCAGGCCGAGGAGCGCGGCGAAAACCGCTGGCAGGCGGCCGAAAGCGCGGCGCGGACGCGGCTCCGCCCGATCCTGATGACGTCGTTCGCCTTCATCCTCGGCGTGCTGCCGCTCGTCTTCGCCAGCGGCCCGGGGCAGGAAATGCGGCAGGCGCTCGGCACGGCAGTGTTCTTCGGCATGATCGGCGTGACGGTGTTCGGCCTGTTGTTCACGCCGGTATTCTACGTCATCGCCAGCTGGGCGACGTCGAAACTGCCGACCGTACATATCCGCAGGGCGGACGGCGGTGCACCCCGGGTGCGACCTGCGCCGGCGGCGGCAGAATGAGCGGGCGGGTCGCGCCGATGATTGCCGCGCTGGCGTTAGGTGCCTGCGCTGTCGGCCCCAACTATCACCCCGCCCCGACCCCACCCGTCGCGGCGGGGCGCTTCGCCGCGAGCGATACGATCGCGGTATCGGCGACGGCGCTGCCCGAGA
>JAYTXW010000090.1:0-9560 GCA_043742745.1 Sphingomonadaceae bacterium | reverse complement strand
GTGGAAATAGGGCAGATAGCGCACGCGCGCCGCCAGCGCCGTCACCGCCCTAGGGCAAGGTCGATCGCGAACCCGGCCCACATTGCGAGCAGAACCGCGCATGACGCGATATAGACGAGGAAGCGGACGCGGACGACGTTCGCGCCGGTGTGAATGACACTGTGGGCCGCGCATAAGCCGACATAGGCCCACGCCAGTACGACCTCGAGCGTTCCGCCGTGGCGGGTCAGCATCAGTAGCGGGACGAGCGCGAAGAACAGCACCGGCATCTCGAACAGGTTGGCGAGGTTATTCGCCGGCAGATCGACCGGGGCGAAGTATCGCCGCGCCGCCGCGCCGCCGCGCCGCCGCGCCGCCTCGCCGCTCGCGAGATCGCCGCGCTTGGGCGGGTTCGCCGCAATATGCGCGACGCGCTGCAGCGGAATCTGGACCCACACCGCAAAGATCAGCCCGACAAGTGCGAACACGGGCCACAGGATCGCGGTTGTCATGGTTTCAGCTCCGATAGTCGGCGTTGATGGCGATGTAGCCGTGTGTCAGGTCGCACGTCCACACTGTCGCCCGGCCTGGCCCGAAGTGGAGGTCGACGCCAATCTCGATTTCCTCTCCCGCCAGATGCCGCGCCACCGGAGCCTCGTCATATCCGGCGACGACCGCACCCGCACGCGCCACCGTCGTCGCGCCGAAGCGGATGTCGAGCGCGTCGCGGTCGGCGGCCTCGCCCGCCTTGCCCACCGCCATGACGACGCGGCCCCAGTTGGCATCGCCACCGGCGATCGCGGTCTTGACCAGGGGTGAGTTGGCGATGCTCAGCGCAATGACCTTCGCCGCGCGGTCGTCCTCGGCCCCTTCAACTTCGACCGTGACGAACTTGGTCGCCCCCTCGCCGTCGCGGACAACGAGCTTGGCCAGCTTGGTGCACACATCGGCGAGCGCCGCGGCGAAGGCATCCGCCCCCGACGATTCGACCGTCGTCAGCTGCGCGTTGCCCGCCGCCCCGGTGGCAAACGCCAGAACGGTGTCCGACGTCGACGTGTCGCTATCGACCGTGATCGCGTTGAAGCTCGTCGCCGTTGCGGCGGTCAGCATCGTCTGGAGCAGCGATGCGCTGATCGCGGCGTCGGTGAAGATGAACCCGAGCATCGTCGCCATGTCGGGGGCGATCATCCCCGACCCTTTGACGATGCCGTTGATCGTCACGCGGACGCCGTCGACGATCGCGGCGGCTGTTGCGCCCTTGGCAAACGTGTCGGTCGTGCCGATCGCGGCGGTGGCGTCGGCGAAGGTCGCGGTCCCCAGCGCGGCATGGGCGGCGGCGACCCCGGCGGTCGCTTTGGCGGTGGGCAGGGGGACGCCGATAACCCCGGTCGAGGCGACGAAGACGTCGTGGGGCGAACAGCCGATCGCCGCCGCGACGGCTGCGACCTGTGCGGCGCTGGCGTCGCGCCCCGCCGATCCGGTGAAGGCATTCGAATTACCGGCGTTGACCATCAGCGCGCGCGCCTGTCCGTGGCGAAGCGCGGCGCGGCACCAGTCGACCTCGGGCGACGGACATTTCGACCGTGTCAGGACCCCCGCGACCGTTGTTCCGGAAGTAAGTTCGATTAGCGTCACGTCGGCGCGCGTCCACGCCTTGTATCCTGCCGTCGCGGTGCCGATCCGTACCCCGGCGATTGGTGCCAGGGCGGGAAACGGGCGGACGAGGGGCGAGCTGCTTGACATAACGCGACCGCTTTGGTGACGTTGAGCGAAGGAGACAAGGCCGATGTTGATGCTGGCGCTGGCACTCGCGACGATGCCGCAACCGATCGGGACACCGCTGCCTGGCGATCTGGGGGCGTTTTCGGTGATGTTTTCCGAAACCCGCCAGGCAAAGACGCGGGTCGATCTGACCGTCGATGCGAGCGGCCAGCCGGTGCGGTGCGATGTCGTCCTGTCCGACGGCATGGGCTTGCTCGACCGCACCGTGTGCGATCTGCTCATGCACCGCGCACGCTTCACACCGGCGCGCGACCGCGGCGGTGCCTCGGTCACCGCCGTCGTCCGCCAGGACTTCACCGTCAACCGCGTCACCGGCGTCCGCCGCGTCGGCGGTCCCGCCGAAACCGCGCGCGAGCTCGACTTTGCACTGCCCGTCGACCGCCTCCCGCAGGGTGGTGCCATGATGGTCGCCGACGTGCTGGTCATGACCGACACGACCGGGCGTGTCAGCGCGTGCGACGTTGCGCGGTCGAGCGGGAGCGCCGCGCTCGACCGCCTCGCCTGCCGCCAGATGACGGCAACGTCGTTCGCTGCGGGGGTCGACCGGCAGCAGCACCCCGTCGAGGCGCTGCGCGCAGTCAGCGTCGGCTTCACCGCCGGTGCCGTGAACCGCTGATCCGCAGCGGGGCCGCATGCCGTCGTCGCGGACCCGCGCCCGGATCCGCCGCAGGGCCCGCGCCCGGACCGCGGCGAATTGACTAGCGCCGCCCCCCTCCCTATGTCCCGCCGGTCGCGGCGAGCGCCCTAGCGCCTCCCCCGCATTCGGTTAGGGTTCTCATGTTTGCTGGCATTGCGAAGCGCATTTTCGGCTCGTCGAACGAGCGTTACGTCCGCTCGCTCGCGCCCCTTGTCGCCCGCATCAATGCCCATGAGGCGGCGATATCGGCCCTGTCGGATCAGGCACTTACCGGCCAGACGGCGGCATTTCGCGCGCGGCTGGCGGCGGGAGAGACGCTCGACGACGTGCTGCCGGAGGCATTTGCCACCGTCCGCGAAGCCGCCAAGCGCGCGCTCGGGCAACGCCATTACGACGTCCAGCTGATCGGCGGCGTCGTCCTTCATCGTGGCGAGATCGCCGAGATGCGGACCGGCGAAGGCAAGACCCTCGTTGCCACTTTGGCGGTCTATCTCAATGCCTTGGAGGGCAAGGGCGTCCACGTCGTCACCGTCAACGATTATCTGGCGTCGCGCGACGCCGAGTGGATGGGTCGCGTTTATACCTTCCTCGGCATGACCGTCGGGGTCATTGTCCCCAACCTCGACGACGACACCCGCCGGGCGGCTTACGCGGCCGATATCACCTACGGCACGAACAACGAATTCGGCTTCGATTACCTCCGCGACAACATGAAATATGCGCGCGAACACATGGTCCAGCGCCCGTTCAACTTCGCCGTCACCGACGAAGTCGATTCGGTTCTGATCGACGAAGCGCGCACCCCGCTGATCATCTCGGGGCCGACCGACGACAAGTCTGAACTCTATATGCGCGTCGACGCGATGGTGAAGACGCTGTCGACGATCGATGTCGAGATCGACGAGAAGCAAAAGCAGGTCATCCTGACCGAGGATGGCACCGAGAAGACCGAGCGGGCGCTCGAGGCGGCGGGGCTGCTCGAGGGCGAAAACCTATACGACTATGAAAACACGCAGGTTGTCCACCACCTGAACCAGGCGCTACGCGCCAATATGATCTATCGCCGCGACACCGATTATATCGTTCGCGACGGCAAGGTTATCATCATCGACGAGTTCACCGGGCGGATGATGGACGGACGGCGCTGGGCCGACGGGCTCCACCAAGCAGTCGAGGCCAAGGAAGGCGTCGACATCATGCCCGAAAACCAGACGCTCGCGTCCATCACCTTCCAGAACTATTTCCGCCTCTACCCCAAGCTTGGCGGGATGACCGGAACAGCCGCGACCGAGGCGGCTGAGTTTTTCGACATCTACAAGCTCAACGTCGTTGAAATCCCGACGAACCTGCCCGTCCAGCGCAAGGACGTCGATGACGAATTCTACAAGAACGCCGACGAAAAGTTCACGGCGATCGTGAAGACGATCCGCGAGGCGAAGGAACGCGGCCAGCCGATCCTCGTTGGCACCGTGTCGATCGAAAAGAGCGAATTGCTCAGCGAATTCCTCAAGAAAGAGAATGTCGAGCACGTCGTCCTCAACGCGCGCTACCACGAACAGGAAGCGCATATCGTCGAGCAGGCGGGGCGCATCGGCGGCGTGACGATCGCCACCAACATGGCGGGACGCGGGACCGACATTCAGCTTGGTGGCAACGTCGATGCGCGCATCACCCGCGAGCTGGAGGGCGTCGAAGGGGCGGAACGCGACGCTGGGATTGCCCGGATCAAGGCCGAGGTCGCCGCCGAACGCGACGCTGTCCGCGCCGTCGGCGGGCTGTTCGTATTGGGCACCGAGCGCCACGAAAGCCGCCGTATCGACAACCAGCTGCGCGGACGGTCGGGGCGGCAGGGCGACCCCGGCCTCAGCCGGTTTTACCTCAGCCTCGACGATGACCTCCTCCGCATCTTCGGTCAGCAGACGATGCTGGCGCGGATGATGAACAACGGGCTGGAGGAGGGCGAGGCGATCGTCCACCCGTGGATTTCAAAGGCGATCGAGACCGCGCAGAAAAAGGTCGAGGCGCGCAACTACGACCAGCGCAAGAATGTCGTCCAGTACGACGACGTGATGAACGACCAGCGCAAGGTGGTGTACGACCAGCGCGCTGACATCATGGATTCGGAAGCCGTTGGCGACGTCGTCACTGATATGCGCCACGAAACGGTCAATGCGCTCGTCGGCCTCCACTGCCCGCCGAATACCTACCCCGAACAATGGGATATCGACGCCCTCGACACATCGGTGCGCGAGACGCTCGGGCTTGACACAGATGTCCGGGCGTGGGTCACGGAGGAAGCCGTCGACCAGGAGATGTTCGTCGATCGGCTGATCGCGGCGTCGGACACGATGATGGCCGAAAAGGCGGCAGCGGTGCCCCCCGAATCGTGGATTCAGATCGAAAAGAACTTCCTCCTCCAGGTTCTCGACCACCAATGGAAGGAGCATCTCGCGACGCTCGACGCGCTGCGCCAGGTAATCCATTTGCGCGCCTACGCCCAGAAAACCCCGCTCAATGAGTATAAGTCGGAGGCGTTTGCGTTGTTTGAGCGGATGCTGACGACGGTGCGCGAAGACGTTACCCGGATGCTCGCGGGCGCGCGCTTCGAGATGCAGCCCGAGGCTTATGCACCGCCGCTGCCAAGCTTCGTCACGACCCATATCGACCCGCTGACGGGGAGGAGCGATGCTTTCGGCCCGATGGGGACGATGCCGACGAGCCAGCTCGACATCGCCCGCAGTGCGGCGGCGGCATTCAGCGATATCGACCACGACACCCGTGCCGAATGGCTGGGGACCACGTCGCGCAACGCCCCGTGCCCCTGCGGATCGGGTAAGAAGTTCAAGCACTGCCACGGGGCGCTGTAGGATGTGTCAATGGCGCCGGTCGCGCGCGCCTAAGGCCAACAATACAAATAACCATTGTAGTCCAATAGTTTACGTCTGACTATGGCGACGGTTTGCGTTGGTCTGGCCGCGCAAAAGAATCTGCGTGGGCGCTTACTTCGCTTACTTGTTCATTTTCGCGGGCGCCCCAGGCTGGTGAAAAGCCGTTGACCCCTGCGGTCTCCGCGCCTATACGCCGCCTTCGTTTGCGGGCCGGGATACTGCCGCAGGCGAAGGGAACGACAGGCTGAGCCGCGCGCGGAAGGCCCTGGTAACGGGGCCGGTCGTGCTTATGCCGTGAGGGCGGTTCAGGTCTGGAGTAGGCGGGTCGCAAGGCTTTTCGCCGAACAGCAAGGTAACACGATTCGATGCCGACGATTAATCAGTTGATCCGCAAGGGGCGAACTCCCCAGCGCGTGCGCGAGACCGCGCCGGCGATGGAGGAATGTCCGCAGAAGCGGGGCGTTTGCACCCGCGTCTACACGACGACGCCGAAGAAGCCGAACTCGGCTTTGCGAAAGGTCGCTAAGATTCGCCTAACCAACGGCTTTGAAGTCATCGGCTACATCCCCGGCGAGCGCCACAACCTACAGGAGCACTCGGTGGTCCTGATTCGCGGCGGTCGCGTCAAGGACCTCCCCGGTGTGCGCTACCACGTCCTGCGCGGTGTCCTCGACACCCAGGGCGTCAAGGATCGCAAGCAGAGCCGGTCGAAGTACGGCGCGAAGCGGCCGAAGTAAGGATAAACACATGGCCCGTCGTCGTCGCCCCGAGAAGCGCGAAATTCTCCCCGATCCCCGTTTTGGCGATCTGATCCTGTCGAAATTCATGAACCTCGTGATGTACGAGGGGAAGAAGTCGACCGCCGAATCGATCGTCTACAATGCCCTCGATACCGTTGAGGCGAAGACGCGCCGTGATCCGATCGGTGTGTTCCATGATGCGCTGGCGAACGTAAAGCCCGGCATCGAGGTCCGTAGCCGTCGTGTCGGCGGCGCGACCTACCAGGTTCCGGTCGAGGTTCGTCCCGAGCGTAGTCAGGCCCTTGCGATCCGCTGGCTGATCGGCGCGGCGCGCAACCGCTCCGAACACACGATGGCTGCACGGCTGTCGGGTGAACTGGTCGACGCGGCCAACAATCGCGGTACGGCGGTCAAGAAGCGCGAAGATTCGCATCGCATGGCCGAAGCTAACCGCGCCTTCTCGCACTACCGTTGGTAGTTCGAGCGAAATCCTTTTGACAGAGTAATCGTCATGCCCCGCACGACCCCGCTCGATCGCTATCGCAACATCGGCATCATGGCGCACATCGACGCCGGGAAGACGACGACTACCGAGCGTATCCTCTATTACACCGGCAAGTCGTACAAGATCGGCGAGGTCCATGAAGGGACCGCGACGATGGACTGGATGGAGCAGGAGCAGGAGCGCGGCATCACGATCACGTCCGCCGCGACGACGTGCTTCTGGAAAGCTGAGGAGGGCAACGGCCCCGAGCATCGCATCAACATCATCGACACGCCGGGCCACGTCGACTTCACCATCGAGGTCGAGCGTTCGCTCCGCGTCCTCGATGGTGCAGTCGCGTGCTTCGACGGCGTCGCCGGGGTCGAGCCGCAGTCGGAGACTGTTTGGCGCCAGGCAGATAAGTATAAAGTCCCGCGGATGTGCTTCATCAACAAGCTCGACCGCACCGGCGCAAACTTCGATCGCTGCATTGCGATGATCAAGGACCGGCTTGGCGCACGTCCGGCAGTGTTGTACCTGCCGATCGGGCTCGAAGGCGATTTCGTCGGGCTCGTCGATCTCGTCGAGAACCGCGCCATCGTCTGGCTCGAGGAAAGCCTCGGTGCGAAGTTCGAATACAAGGACATCCCCGATAATCTCAAGGATGCCGCCGCGCAGGCGCGTTCGGAGCTAATCGAGATGGCGGTCGAGCAGGACGATGCGCTGATGGAGTCGTACCTCGAAGGCACTGAGCCCACTGTCGCCGAGCTGAAAATGTTGATCCGCAAGGGGACGCTCGCGTTCGCCTTCGTGCCGGTGCTGTGCGGGTCGGCGTTCAAGAACAAGGGCGTCCAGCCGCTGCTCGATGCGGTCGTCGACTATCTGCCGTCGCCGCTCGACATTCCGCCGATGCACGGCATCAACATGAAGGACGAGGACGAGATCCGCGAGGCGTCCGACGAGGCCCCGTTTAGTGCCCTCGCGTTCAAGATTATGACCGACACGTTCGTCGGTACGCTGACCTTTGCCCGTATCTATTCGGGCAAACTCGAGGCGGCGTCGATGGTGCTGAACTCAGTCAAGGACAAGAAAGAAAAGATCGGGCGGATGCTCCTGATGCACGCGAACAATCGCGAAGACATCAAGGAAGCCTATGCCGGTGATATCGTCGCGCTTGTCGGTCTCAAGGACGTGACGACGGGCGATACATTATGTGCGCCGCTGAAGCCGATCATCCTCGAACGGATGGAATTCCCCGAGCCGGTCATCGAGGTCGCGGTCGAACCAAAGACCAAGGCCGACCAGGAGAAGATGGGCATCGCCCTCAACCGTCTCGCGCAGGAAGACCCGTCGTTCCGGGTCACTTCGGACAACGAGAGCGGTCAGACAATCATCAAGGGGATGGGCGAACTCCATCTCGAAATCCTCGTCGACCGGATGCGTCGCGAGTTCAAGGTCGAGGCCAATGTCGGTGCGCCGCAGGTGGCGTACCGCGAATCGCTCGCGAAGAAGGTCGATGTCGATTACACCCATAAGAAGCAGTCAGGTGGGTCGGGCCAGTTCGGGCGGATCAAGTTTTCGGTCGAACCCGGCGAACGCGGCTCGGGTGTCATCTTCCTCGACGAGGTCAAGGGCGGCAACATCCCGAAGGAATTTATTCCTTCGGTCGAAAAGGGCATCCGCGAGATCGCCGCGACGGGGTCGCTGATCGGCTTCCCGATCATCGACTTCACTGCGCGGCTGTATGACGGCGCATATCACGACGTCGACTCGTCGGCCCTTGCGTTCGAAATCACCGGGCGCGGCGGGATGCGCGAAGCTGCCGTCAAGGCCGGCATCAAGCTGCTTGAGCCGGTGATGAAGGTCGAGGTCGTCACGCCCGAGGATTTCATGGGCGACGTCATCGGCGACCTGAATAGCCGTCGCGGCCAGATTCAGGGCACCGACAGTCGTGGTAATGCGCAGGTCATCGAGGCGATCGTTCCGCTCGCCAATATGTTCGGCTACGTCAACACGCTGCGCTCGATGAGCCAGGGCCGTGCACAGTACACGATGCAGTTCAGCCACTACGACGAGGTTCCGTCGAACGTGGCCGAAGAGATCAAGGCGAAGATGGCTTAACGCCGGACACGCTTTACATTTGCAAGCACAGACACTAGACGCCGCGCCTTCCGCGCGCGTTACATATTGGCGAAGGATGAGGCATCATGGGTAAGGCGAAATTTGAGCGGAACAAGCCGCACTGCAACATTGGCACCATCGGTCACGTCGACCATGGCAAGACGTCGCTGACGGCCGCGATCACCAAGATCCTCGCCGAAACTGGCGGCGCGACGTACACGTCTTATGCCGACATCGACAAGGCTCCCGAGGAGCGCGAGCGCGGCATTACCATCTCGACCGCGCACGTCGAGTATGAGACGGCCAATCGCCACTACGCCCACGTCGACTGCCCCGGCCACGCCGACTATGTGAAGAACATGATCACCGGCGCGGCGCAAATGGACGGCGCGATCCTCGTCGTCTCGGCGACCGATGGCCCGATGCCGCAGACCCGCGAGCACATCCTGCTCGCCAAGCAGGTCGGCGTTCCGGCGATGGTCGTGTTCATGAACAAGGTCGACCTCGTCGACGATGCCGAAATCCTCGAACTCGTCGAGATGGAAATCCGCGAACTGCTCGTGAAGTACGATTTCCCGGGCGACGACATCCCCATCACGCAGGGGTCGGCGGTGTGTGCCCTCGACGGCAAGCGCGACGATATCGGTCGTGAGGCGGTCATCGCGTTGATGAAGACCGTCGACGAATATATTCCGCAGCCAGAGCGTCCGCTCGACCGTCCGTTCCTGATGCCGATCGAAGACGTCTTCTCGATCTCGGGCCGCGGCACGGTCGTCACGGGTCGCGTCGAGAGCGGCATCGTCAAGGTCGGCGAAGAAGTTGAAATCGTTGGCATCAAGGACACCCGCAAGTCGGTGTGCACCGGCGTCGAGATGTTCCGCAAGCTGCTCGATCAGGGTCAGGCCGGCGACAACATCGGCGCGCTGCTG
>JAYTXW010000089.1:0-22774 GCA_043742745.1 Sphingomonadaceae bacterium | reverse complement strand
TCCCCGCGCCACCGAAGCCTGCGACCCGCTCACATCGCCGACCGGCAAGCCGGGTCGGAAAAGCCCCGGCGGAAAGGCTCATGAATAAGACGGGTTAGTTCACACTATTGTCGCCAATGCACCAACTTTAGTGAACTTTAGCGCGCGCGACCGCCAATACTGGGGCCGACGGAAAATATGGCGCATTACGCCGCTGTAGGACAGGGAGTTGTGCGAACGCCCGGTTCACGGTCGCAGCGCAGCAGCGTGCAGGTGCTCCCACGGGCCATCGAGATAGCGCCAGACATCAATCGCGACAATCATGAACGTCGTCGGCACAAACGTCGCCGCCAGCATCGCCAGCGTCGCGCGGGCCGCAGCGGGGGTCACTTTGTTCTGTATCGTGACATGGCCGCCAAAGCGGTGGCGATCCTGCGGGATCACCAACGGCGCCCACGCGGCGGCGAGGTCGGCGTGGAGCGCACCAAGCTCGGGTGAGCGGAGGACGATCGCCACTCCGCGCCCGAGCGACCGCACCCCGATCGCCTCGACGCCCGGTGCCGGGTGTTCGCGCGCGGTCAGGCGCAGTCGCTCGATCACGGCGGCGAGTTCGCTGCCGGGCAACTGGTGGAAGAGCGAAATATGCGCGGGCACCCGGTTGAGCCCCGCTGGGTAATGCGCCCGACGCAGCGTCTCGAAACGCGGGAGCGATGCGGCATCCGGTCGCGCCGTCAGGATGAGCGGGCGAAAGTCGGTCATTGCGGTTGCGAAATATCACACCGTCGCGGAACTCCACGCGGGCCGCATCGTTCGCTCGGCACGATCATTAATTTCCTAGCAGGAGCCACTCATGGCCAAGAAAACCAGCCCCGCGACCGGCGACTCGGCTCAGCCGCAGTACAAGGTCGATTACCGCGAAATCCAGGCCTATGGCACCCTCAAGCAGCTGCCGATCGGCCTTGAGGATAACGCCCGCGCGCAGTCGGTCGCGATCCTCAATCAGGTTCTCGCCGATACGATGACGTTGCGCGACCTGTACAAGAAGCATCATTGGCAGATGTCGGGTGCCACTTTTTACCAGCTCCATCTGCTCCTCGATAAGCATTATGAGGAGCAGGCTGAACTTGTCGACCTGCTTGCCGAACGGATCATGGCGCTGGGCGGAATCAGCATCGCGATGGCCCCCGACGTGGCCGAGATGACGACTATCCCGCGCCCGCCCAAAGGCCGTGAGGACGTTCCCACCCAGCTTGCTCGACTGCTCGAAGCGCATGAAATCATTCTGCGCCAGGCGCACGAGGGCGCCGAGGCGGCGGACGAGAGCGGCGATGACGGCACGAACGATCTGCTCGTGTCGAACATCATCCGCACCAACGAGCCGCAGGTCTGGTTCATCGCCGAGCATCTCGCGGAAACACCGCTCGTTCGTAGTGATCGTTGAATTACCCTGCCCTCTCCCGTTCGCGGGAGGGGGCTTGGTGGGCCCTGCGGGACTTGAACCCGCGACCTACCGATTAAAAGTCGGTTGCTCTACCGATTGAGCTAAGGGCCCTCACCAGCGGCCCGTTTAGGCCGGAGCAGGCGAGCGCGCAACTGACGTGCGGTCAAGTGCAGCAGCGGGTGTCGCCAGCCGCCGTCAATTTCGACCAGCGGCGCGAGAACAAAGTCGCGGTGCGCCAGTTCAGCGTGCGGCACGGTCAAAGCCCGATCGCGCACCACCGTTGTGCCCGCTGCGATCAGATCGAGGTCGATAACGCGTGGCCCCCAGCGCCGCCCGCGGCGCCGTCCAAATTCACGCTCGATCGCCTGCAGCCGCCGGAGCACCTCGTGCGGTGATAGTTCGGTCGAGACGGTAATGACCGCATTGGCGAAGCGCCGTTGTCGCGGGCCAAGCGGCGGGGTCCCCCGAATCGTCGACTCCGCGACAACGGGCAGACCTGCGGCGGCGATCGCGGCAATTGCGGCTCGGACGACGGCTGGCGGCGCGCCGTAACGGGCGTGGGACCGGTTGCTGCCGAGGGCGATGTGGATGGTTGCAGGCACCATGGTCCACCCCCTACACCCGCCGCGATGGAAGCCCAGCCCGCCGAACCAACTCCCGCCGAACCGCCGCACGACTGCCCGCGCTGTCCGCGTCTCGTCGCGTACCGTACGGCGAACCGCGCGGCGCACCCCGATTGGTGGAACGCGCCCGTCCCCGGCTGGGGCGACCAAAATGCGTGGCTGGCGATCGTCGGCCTCGCGCCCGGTGTCACGGGGGCAAACCGCACCGGTCGCCCGTTCACCGGTGACCACGCCGGGATGTTGCTCTACGCAACGCTGGCCACATTTGGCCTATCGCGCGGATCCTTTGACGCGCGGGCGGACGATGGCTTGGAACTGACGGGAGCGTTCATTACCAACGCAGTCCGCTGCGTTCCGCCGGAAAACAAGCCGGTCCCGGTCGAGATTCATGCCTGCCGTCCGTTCCTCGTCGGCCAGCTCGCTACGCTGCCCCGACTGGAGGTCGTGCTCGCGCTCGGGGCGATCGCGCACCAGTCGGCTGTCAAGGCGCTCGGCGGCAAGCTGCCCAAGGTTCCGTTCGGCCATGGCGCGGTCCACCGGCTGCATACCGGCGTAACGCTGGTCGATAGTTATCACTGCTCGCGCTACAACACGAACACCGGGCGGCTGACCCGCACGATGTTTGAAGCCGCGTTTACGGCGGCGGTCGCGGCGCGACGAGCAGTTGCGCAGGGGCCGATGTCTTCGTAACGATAAGACGAAACTTAGGGTTGACACCATGATGACAAAGGCGATTGCCGCAATGGCAATTCTGATGGCGACGGCAGCAACGGCGCAGGCGACCGACCCTTACCTCTGGCTTGAAAGTGTTGGCTCGCCGCGCGCGATGGCGTGGGTCAACGCGCGCAATGCGTACAGCACCGGCAAGCTCGAAGCCGAGCTGGCCTATGCCGCCAACTACGCCGCCGCTCTCGCGATCGGCGGGGCAAAGGACCGCATCCCCACCCCAGCGTTTCTCGGCGGCGCGATCTACAATTTCTGGCAGGACGAGGACCACCTGCGCGGCATTTGGCGGACGACGAGCCTCGCCAGCTACCGTACCGCGACGCCCGACTGGACGACCGTCCTCGACATCGACGCGCTCGGCAAGGCGGAGGGCAAAAGTTGGGTATGGCACGGGGCCGACTGCCTCGAACCCGAACAGCGCCGCTGCCTGATCGCACTGTCCGATGGGGGCGAGGATGCGACGACGGTTCGCGAATTCGACCGCATCACCGGCAAATTCGTCGACGGCGGCTTTACCCTCCCCCACGGTAAGCAGACGGTTGCGTGGGAAGACGCCGATCACCTGCTGGTCGCGCGCGAATGGCAACCCGGCGATCTGACGACCTCGGGATACGCCTATATCGTCAAGCGCGTTGCACGCGGCGCGCCGCTGTCGGCGGCGGTCGAGGTGTTTCGCGGCACGAAGGACGACACGCTGGTCCAGCCAACCGTCCACCGCGACGGTGATGGCCGCCAATTGACAACAATCGTTCGTGCCCGCGATTTCTTCCACTACGAAGTCGATGTCGTCGATCCGCGCGGCACGCGGCGGCTGGCGATCCCGGCGAAGTCAAGCGTGGCCGGCCTTGTCGCCGGTCGGGTCATCGTCCGCCTCGACGAGGCCTGGACCGCTGGTGGAGCAACGATGTCGTCGGGATCGCTTGCTGCCCTCGATCTCGCGGCAGTGCGGCGCGATCCCGGCACCTTGCACCCCTCCCTAATCTGGGCACCCGGTCCCCGCGAAGCGCTTGAAGAGGTGGCGACGACAAAGGACCGGGTGCTGATCGCAACGCTCGATAACGTTCGCGGCCGCGCCTCGTCGTTCGCCCCCACCGCGACAGGCTGGACCAAGACTGCGATCGCTGTCCCCGACAATCTCGCGTTCGATCTTGGTGAGGCCGACACGCGGTCGAACCGCGCATTCGTCACCACCAGTGGATTTCTGACGCCGTCGGCGCTGGCGATGGCTGACCTCGACACCGGCGCGCAGACTCCGCTCAAGGCGCTCCCCGCCAAATTCGACGCGAGCGGCAACGTCGTCGAACAATTCGAGGTCGCATCGACCGACGGGACCAAGATCCCCTATTTTGTCGTCCATCGCCGCGATATCAAATACGATGGGACGACCCCCACCCTGTTGACCGCTTACGGCGGGTTTCAGGTCAGCCGCACCCCTGACTACTCGGCGGCGACCGGCAAGCTGTGGCTCGAAAAGGGCGGCGCGCTGGTCCTCGCCAACATCCGTGGCGGGGGTGAGTTCGGTCCGGCGTGGCACGAAGCCAGCCTCGGCGTGAAGCGGCAGATCGTCTACGACGACTTCACCGCCGTCGCCCGCGACCTGATCGCGCGGAAAATCACCTCGCCGCGCCGCCTCGGCATTCGCGGCGGGTCGAACGGGGGGCTGCTAATGGGGGTCGAATTTACCCAGCACCCCGAGCTGTTCACCGCTGTCGTCATCGAGGTGCCCCTGCTCGACATGATCCGCATCGGCAAGATCGCTGCGGGCGCGTCGTGGCAGGGCGAATATGGCGACGTCGCCGACCCCGCCGTTATGGCATTTTGGCAGAAAATCTCGCCGTATCAGAATTTGCGCGCCGGGGTCGCCTACCCCGAGCCGTTCATCTTCACGACAACGAAGGACGACCGTGTCGGCCCGCAGCACGCGCGCAAATTCGCCGCGCGCCTCGAGGAAATGGGCCACCACTTCTATTACTATGAAAATACTGAGGGCGGGCACGGGGCCGGGGCCGACCTCCGCCAAGCGGCGCATACGACCGCTCTGACGATGACCTACCTGCAGAAGAAGCTGATGTAGACGACGGGCGGGACGCTGGACGACGGGCGGCGGGGCGCGCTACACGGCGCGCATGACAGAACCCGCCCCCTATACCGTCCGTGGCGCGACCGGCGACTGGGAGATCGTCGTCGGGCTCGAGGTCCACGCGCAGGTCACCGCCGCGTCGAAGCTATTCAGTGGCGCTGCCGCCAGCTTCGGCGCCGCGCCGAACACGCAGGTCAGCCTCGTCGACGCCGCGATGCCGGGGATGCTTCCCGTCCTCAACGGCGAGTGCGTCCGCCAGGCGGTACGCACCGGCCTCGCGCTCGACGCCGAGATCCACCGCGTCAGCCGCTTCGACCGCAAGAACTACTTCTACGCCGACCTGCCGCAGGGTTATCAGATCAGTCAGTTGTACCACCCGATCGTCGGCGAGGGCTATCTCGACATCGAGCCCGACGGCGAGGCCCCCAAGCGCGTCGGGATCGAGCGCCTCCACCTCGAACAGGACGCCGGTAAATCGGTCCACGACGCCCACGCGACAATGACCTTCGTCGACCTCAACCGCTCGGGCTGCGCGCTGATGGAGATCGTGTCGAAGCCCGACCTCCGCTCGCCTGCACAGGCGGGGGCGTATGTCCGTAGCTTGCGCGCCCTCCTCCGCTACGTCGGTAGCTGCGACGGCAACATGGAGGAAGGGTCAATGCGCGCCGACGTCAACGTCAGCGTCCGCCGCCCCGGGGCCGAATTCGGGACGCGAACCGAGACCAAGAACGTCAATTCGGTCCGCTTCATCATGGCCACGGTCGAGGCCGAGGCGCGGCGGCAGGTCGACGTCATTGAAGCCGGAGGCGCCATCGTCCAGGAAACCCGCCTGTTCGACCCCGATAAGATGATGACCCGGCCGATGCGGTCGAAGGAAGACGCGCACGACTACCGCTACTTCCCCGACCCCGACCTGCTGCCGCTCGAGCTGACCGAGGCGTTCGTTGCCGAATGCCGCGCGAGCCTGCCCGAACTGCCAGCGGCGCGGCGTGCGCGCTACACCGGCGAGCTCGGGTTATCTTCGTATGATGCCGCACTTCTAACTGCCGAAGCCGACACTGCTAACTACTTCGAAGCGGTCGTTGGGGGAACGGGGCCGAAATTAGCAAAAGCTGTAGCGAACTGGATCATGTCCGAGCTTTTCGGCGCGCTCCAGAAACGCGGTCTAAACATTGAATATGATTCCGGGCTAGCTGAATACACGCCGGTATCGGCGCGTCAGGCGAGCGAACTGCTTGGAATGGTGGCTACTGGCAAAATCTCTAATACCATCGCGAAACAGGTTTCCGAGATCATGCTGGAGACAGGCGACGATCCTGAGACGATTGTCTTGGAGCGAGGCCTGTTGCAGGTCAGCGATACCGGCGCGATCGACGCCGCCATTGCCACGGTGTTCGCCGCCAATTCCGACAAGGTCGCGCAGTACCGGGGCGGCAAGGAAGCCCTATTCGGCTTCTTCGTCGGCCAGACGATGCGCGGCATGGGCGGCAAGGCGAACCCGGCGGTGGTCAACGACCGGCTGAAGGCGGCGCTGGCGACATGATGATTGTCGGCTCCGCAAAGGTGGCCGATCGCGTCAAATCGGACGTACCCGCATTCGGACAGGTCGTCGGCAACCTCGATCTTCGCCAGCTCGGTGCGGCCGACATCGACGCACTGAAGATCGCGTTGGCGGCGTGCGGCGTCATAGTTTTCCGCGATCAGACCCTCGACGATACCGCATTTGTTGGTTTCCTTACCCAGCTTGGACCAATGATTTTTACGCCTGGTGAAACTCCGCTTGCGGATCACCCGATGCTCAACGCCGTCAGTAACGTCGGTCGGGCGACCCCGCCGCGCAGCGTGTTCCACACCGATTCGAGCTATCTGGCGCAGCCTCCGGCGTACACCGCACTGCGTGCGGTCACGACACCACGGTCAGGCGGAGCGACGATCTTCAGCGATCAATACGCCGCCGCCGATGCCCTGCCCTTGGCGTGCCGGGCGGCGTTGGCGGGGCGCGCCGCGCGGCATCGGGTGACGGGACTGGCAGGACAGGATGAGCACTGCCGCCAACCGCTCCTGCGACGCCACCCGGTGAACGGACGCACGGCATTATTCCTCACAACGCCCGAACGCTGCGATGCCGTCGACGGGTTCGACGACGCTGTGAGCCGCCGACTTGTCGACGTGCTTTACCGGCGAAGCATTCGTTCGCAAAACCAATTCGTCCACCATTGGCACGGCGGCGACGTCGTCATCTGGGACGATCGCTGCACGATGCACCGCGCCGACCACAGCGGCGTCATCGGCGATCGCGTATTGCATCGGGGAATGGTCGGCGGCGAAATGCCGATTTTCGGAGCCTAGCTGCCTCTTGCCGCGTTTGGGCGGTCGATGAATTCCCATGAAGGTTGATATGAATTATTCGGTAGTTATCTTCGGCGGCATCGGCTCGCTCGTCGAGACTTCGGCACTGCAATACGCAGCGTTCAACCAGGCATTTGCAAATGCCGGTGTCGATTTTCACTGGAGCCGGGCTGATTATATCGCCAGCCTGGCGTCGACCGGCGGTCGCAACCGCTTGGCTGACTTGGTCTCATCCGGCGATATCCAGCTCAGCGACGCGCAGATCGCGCAAATCCATGCTGAAAAGACTCGCGTGTTCAACGCCATGCTCGCCGATACCGTGCTGCCGCTACGGCCCGGCGTCGCCGCGATGCTCAGCCGCGCACGCGATGCTGGGATTAAGGTTGCATGGGCAACGACGACATCCCAAGCTAACATCGACGCTGTGGTAGGCGCGACCAACGGAGCACTGGCGCGCGAAATGTTCGCCATGGTCGGTAACGACCATCTAATCACACGGCAAAAACCCGACCCCGAAATCTACACGAAGATCGTTGCGATGTTCGGCATCGACTCAGCGACGGGGCTCGCGATCGAGGATAGTCCAACGGGCGTTCGAGCCGCCAAGGCAGCCAAAATCTACACCGTGGCGTTTCCCGGGGCGATGCAAATCGACAGTGACTTCACCGCAGCCGACAGGGTCGTCCACAACCTCGACGCGGTCGTTCCTCTCATCGGCTAGGTCAGCGGCACCAGTCCGAACGCGGATATCCTTGCGCCCAGAGCAGCGCGGTCAGATCACCGCTTCGGATATGCGCGTCGGCAGCGGCGGCGGCAGTGGCTTTGGCGTGATAGGCGATGCCGAGGCCTGCGGCGGTGAGCATCGCAATGTCATTCGCGCCGTCGCCGACCGCAAGGCAGGCCGCAAGCGGAACACCGGCGGCGATAAGTTCGGCGCGTTTGGTGCCGCTATCGACCACCGGGCGAGCGACGGTGCCCGTCAGGCGACCGTCCGCAACCAGCAGCCGGTTGGCGACAATCCGGTCGAAGCCGAGGTCGCGCCCGACGGGATCGGCAAAGGCGGTGAAGCCGCCCGAAACCAGAATTGTTCGTGCGCCCCGCGCGCGCATCGTCGCAATGAGGGTCGCCGCGCCGGGCATGAGCCGCACGCGCTCGCGACGGCAGCGCTCGAGAACCGAGATATCCATTCCGGCGAGCAACGCGACGCGCGCATCAAGCGCAGCGACGAAGTCGAGCCGCCCGTTCATTGCGGCGTCGGTGATCGCGGCAACCTCGGCCTTCAGTCCGGCATAATCGGCGAGTTCGTCGATGCACTCGCACTCGATCAGGGTCGAATCCATGTCGGCGATCAGCAGGCGCTTTGCTCGATCGGCCACAGATTGAACGACAACGTCGACTGTCGGCATGGCAGCTTCGATCACAGCACGCGCGGCGGCACAGTCGATGCCGTCGAAGGGTAGGTCGGCAGCGTCGTCGGCGTCGATCCAGCGAACCGCCCCGGGTTCACCCCCCGCCGCCCGCAGCGCATCGCTTGCCGTTACGACATCGCCCGGCGACAAGGCACCGGCGGCGATCAGCGTCGCGACGAGGGGCGGAGGGTGCGGTGAAGCCACGGGTGGTCGTTATTGCCGGGCCGACGGCGGCGGGCAAGTCGGCGGCTGCGCTCGACCTCGCGCGCCGTGCCAACGGCACGATCATCAACGCCGACGCGAGCCAGCTTTATGCCGACCTTCGCATCGTCACCGCCCGCCCCTCGCCCGCCGACGAAGCCGAAGTGCCGCACCTGTTATACGGTGTCATCGACGGAGCTGACGGGTGCGACGCGGCACGCTGGGCCGGGTTCGCGCGCGCAGCGATCACCAAAACCGTCGCCGCCGGACGCTTGCCGATCGTGACCGGTGGGAGCGGGCTGTACCTTCGCGCCCTTCTCGACGGGATCGCCGAGGTGCCATCGATCGACGCCGCCATCCGCGCCGAGGTTCGCTCGCTCGACCCGGTCGCCGCCCGCGCCGCGCTCGCCCGCGAAGACCCGACCGCCGCCGTCACCGATCCGCAGCGCGTTGCCCGCGCGCTTGAGGTCATTCGCGCTACCGGCAGACCGCTCCGCGAATGGCAGCGGGAGGCAACCGGTGGACTCGATGCCGACATCGACGCGCGTGTCGTCGATCTGCCGCGGGCCATCCTCCACGCGCGCATCGATGCGCGACTGGAAGCGATGATCGCGGCGGGGGCAACCGCCGAGATTACCGCTCTTCAGGCGCGAAATCTGTTCACTAATGCGCCGGTTATGAAAGCGATCGGGGTGGCCCCGCTGCTTGCTGCCGCGCGGGGAGAGATCAGCCTCGCTGCGGCAATTGCCGCAACGGCGGCGGCCACCCGACGCTACGCAAAGCGCCAGTCGACGTGGTTCCGCAACCAGACCCCATGCTGGCGTCGGGACTGATTAAAGCCTCCAAGTTCGTTAACTACTTTTCCTAAGAGAGCCGAAATTAAAACTTACGTAATTTTAGTTACGTCTCCATTGACATTACCGGTGTGTTAACACATGCGTCGGGTAGCGCTCGAGCATTGGGGAATGAAAATGAAGATTTGTGGCTCGATCGCGGCGATCTCGGTCGCCGTGCTGGCTGGGACGGCGGCGCAGGCGGCACCGGGCAATGCACGCAATGGCTTGACCGCGCTGCAGAGCCTCAACGTCATCGCCCTCAAAAACCTCAATGCCAGCGGCGGCGAGACCGAAGGCAAGGCCTATGTCGGTGGAGACTTTACCGGCAACACCACGCAGGTCGGCTTCGGCAATTCGCAGCAGGGGCAAAAGGTGAGCGGCTATGCGACGCTTACCGTCGGCGGCACGCTGGGTAACGGCGTCAACCTGTACAACGGTTCGAACGGTGGCAGCGGCACACTCGGCAGCTTTGGCGCCACCGTGGTCGGCAACGCGGGCGGCAAGATCGACCTCCACGACAAGGCCGCGACCGTCAACGTCGGCGGCAACCTCGATGCCATCGGGTTCGTCGGCGGGTCGAACGCCGCCGAAGAGACAACGCTCAACGTCGTCGGCAAGTATAACCAGAGCCTCGACCTAGGCGACTATAGCAAGACGACGATCGGCTGCGCCGGTGTCGGCAACGGCACGTGCGTCGGCACCATACAGGGCGGTAACGCCGGGGCCGTCGTCAAGGTCAAGGGCAACGTCTCGACGCTCCAGTTCGGTCCCGGTGGCACCGCCCAGATCGGCGGCAACCTCGGCAACGCGAATCTCAACAACCATCAGAAGGTCGACGTTACCGGTGCCATCGGCGGCGGCAGCTTCGGCAATGGCAATACCGTGAAGGCGCTCGGCAGCATCGCTGGCAACGGCTCGAACGGCACATCGATCTACGCGGGTGGCGCGTTCAACGGCAACGCCAACGGTGCGGCGGTCTTCGCGAACTATAATTTCGCTGCTCCCGGCGCCGTGTCCGCCCCGACCAGTCCGACTGCGCCGGTCGTTGCCAGTCTGGCATCGACGACCGCGCAGCTCACCGCCGACGTCAAGGCGCTGTCGACGACGCTTGCCGCGATGGCGGCAACCAACTTCGTCACGGGTGCTCCGGGGAACGCCGCACAGGAAACCTTCACGGTCACCAACACCGATGCGACGACGGCGGCGGTCTTCAACCTGACGGCGGCACAGTTCAACAATGCGCAGCAGTTTCAGTTCAACCTTGCCAACCTGCTCAAGCCCGTCATCATCAACGTGTCGGGCGCGACGGCATATACGTGGAATGGAACCTTTGCGTCGGGCAACGGCTCATTTGCGGTCGGTGACCTCAAGCAGCTCAACCAGACGGTGATCTGGAACTTCGTCGACGCGCTCAGCCTCGAGGTTTCGCGCGAAGTCCATGGCTCGGTCCTCGCCGCCGGTGCCACCATCCACAATGGCAGCAATATCGAAGGGTCGGTCGTCGCCGAAACCTTCAACCAGGCCGCCGAAGTCCACCTCGGCACCTATGCCCGCACCATCAACTTCTTGCCCGCAGGCAATGTCGGGGCGGTTCCCGAGCCGGCGCAGTGGGCAATGCTCATCGCTGGCTTCGGCCTGATCGGCGCCATGGCCCGTCGTCGCCGCCTGAGCGTCGTCACGGCCTGAGACACGTCTGACGCATATGTGGGGCGGTGGCTGTGACGACGGCCGCCCCTTTTGCTTGCGCGGCCGAATCTGGTAACTTTATTGCGGTTTACCGGTTGACAGCGCAATTTTCGGTCCGTAGTGACGCCGCTCGACGGAGCGAGTGGAACCGGTGAGCACCAACGACGAGACCAATGGCGCGGGCGTGATCGTACGTGCGCTAACCGACCTTGGGGTCGAGATTGTCTTCGGCTATCCCGGCGGCGCGGTCCTGCCGCTGTACGACGCGCTGTTCGCCCAGACGCGCATCAAGCACATCCTCGTCCGCCACGAACAGGCCGCCGTCCATGCCGCCGAGGGCTATGCCCGTTCGACTGGCAAGCCCGGCGTTGTCCTCGTCACCAGCGGCCCCGGCGCGACCAACGCCGTCACCGGCATCACCGACGCGCTGATGGATTCGATCCCCATCGTCGTCCTGACGGGGCAGGTGCCGACGCATCTGATCGGCACCGATGCTTTTCAGGAATGCGACACCGTTGGCATCACGCGACACTGCTCAAAGCATAACTATCTCGTCAAGGACGTGACCAAGCTCGGCGACGTCATCCACGAGGCGTTTTACATCGCCACCAACGGCCGCCCCGGCCCGGTCGTCGTTGATCTGCCGAAGGACATTCAGGTCGCCAAGGCGAACTATGTCCGCCCCGGCAGGATCGAACACAAAACGTACAAGCCGCAGGTCAAGGGCGACCTCCGCAGCATCGAGGCGGCGGTCGAAATGCTCGCCGCCGCCGAGCGCCCGATCCTGTACACCGGCGGCGGCATCATCAATTCCGGCCCCGGCGCGAGCGTCCTGCTGCGCGAATTGCAACGCCTGACTGGCGCGCCGGTGACCTCGACCCTGATGGGCCTCGGCTGCTTCCCCGCGACCTCGCCCGCGTTCCTCGGGATGTTGGGGATGCACGGCACCTACGAGGCGAACATGGCGATGCACGGGGCCGACCTGATGGTCTGCCTCGGCGCGCGCTTCGACGACCGCGTCACCGGGCGCTTGGACGCCTTCTCGCCGGGCAGCCGCAAGATCCACGTCGATATCGACCGCTCGTCGATCAACAAGACCGTGCGCGTCGACCTCGGCATCGTCGGCGACGTCGGCCATGTGCTGGAAGACATGATCAAGGTGTGGAAGGCCCGCGGCCACCGCGCGAACACCCTGAAACCGTGGTGGGACACGATCGCCGGATGGCGGACGCGCGATTCGCTCGGCTTCGATCAAAAGGGCAGCGACATCCTGCCCCAGCACGCGATTCGCCGCCTGTGGGAGGCGACGCGCGCGAAGAACCCGATCATCACGACCGAGGTCGGCCAGCACCAGATGTGGGCGGCGCAGCACTTCGGCTTCGAAGGCCCGAACAAGTGGCTGACAAGCGGCGGCCTCGGCACGATGGGCTACGGCCTGCCTGCCGCGATCGGCGCGCAGCTCGGCAACCCGCAGGCGCTCGTCATCGACATCGCCGGCGAGGCGTCGATCCAGATGAACATTCAGGAACTCGGCACCGCGATGCAGTACCGGCTCCCGGTCAAGGTGTTCATCGTTAACAATGAATATAGGGGCATGGTCCGCCAATGGCAGGAGCTCAACCACGGCAGCCGGTATAGCGAAAGCTATTCCGAAGCCCTCCCCGACTTCGTCAAACTAGCCGAGGCGTATGGCTGGACCGGCATCCGCATCTCGGACGCGAGCGAACTCGACGACGGCATCGCCGCGATGCTGGCGGCGGACGGCCCGGTCATGGTCGACTGCCGCGTGGCGAAACTGGCGAACTGCTTCCCGATGATCCCGAGCGGCGCGGCCCACACGGATATGGTGCTGCACGGCGATGAGACGGTCGGCGAGACGGGCGAAGATGCAGCGGCGTTGGTGTGATGGACAACTACGTGGCTAAACTAGAGGAAGACTATAGGTTTGTGGTTGTCGAAAGTTATCGATCGACCGAAACGGCAGAGCTTCATGGAGCGATCCATATTCGCCCGGTCAAAGGGCATGGAATTGCGACTACTCTGCGAGTCGAGTGCAGCAAACGAATGACCAATCTAAAATATTATCCGGTGGGCACGAAGTTTCGAATTCATGCGAAACTAACCGGTCGTCTCGACGGTGGAGAGTTTCTTTACACCTGGTTTGGTTGGAAGTTTGACGTGCTTAACGAACTCGAATCGTGACTCCATGATCCCCGTTCTCTCCTCCCCCCACACCCTCTCCATCCTCGTCGACAACGAGGCAGGTGTCCTTGCGCGAATCGTCGGGCTGTTCTCGGCGCGCGGGTATAATATCGAGAGCCTGACCGTCGCCGACGTGTCCGACGACCACGCCGTCAGCCGGATCACCGTCGTCACCTCCGGCCCGCCCGCCGTGATCGAGCAAATTATGGCGCAGCTCGACCGGCTTGTCCCCGTCCACCGCGTCCTCGACCTGACCGCGCTCGGCCCCCACGTCGAGCGCGAGATGGCGCTGGTCAAGGTCGCCGGCGTCGGCGACAAGCGCGTCGAGGCGCTGCGCCTCGCCGACATCTTCCGCGCGAGGCCCGTCGACACGACGACGCGCAGCTTCGTCTTCGAAGTCAGCGGTTCGACCGAGAAGGTCGACAGCTTCATCACCCTGATGCGCGAAGTCGGCCTGGTCGAGGTCGCGCGCACCGGCGTCGTCGCGATCGCACGCGGGCCGGAGGCGGTATGATTCGCATCCCTCCACTCTTAGGAAAAGAGGCGTATCAGGAGAATGATGCTAGGCGTTTTCTTCGATGTCGATCCGCGCCAATCCGCTGATTTCTGGTGGCAAAAAAATTAATGCCTCAACTTATATGGCTTTAGGCTTTGCTATAAATAGTCCGTTTCACCACGTTAAACGTCCTCAGGATTTTCGTGGGCGCTTACTTCGCTTACTTGTTCATCTTCGCCATTAATCAATGCAGGAACTGAAATGCGCGTCTATTACGACTCCGATGCCGACCTTGGCCTGATCCGGGCCAAGAAGGTCGCCATCGTCGGCTATGGCAGCCAGGGCCACGCCCATGCCCAGAACCTGCGCGACTCAGGCGTGGCGGAGGTCATCGTTGCGCTCCGCTCCGGCTCGGGCAGCGCCGCCAAAGCGACGGCTGCGGGCTTCACCGTGATGACCAACGCCGACGCCGCGCGCCATGCCGACATCGTCATGGTGCTCGCCCCCGACGAACATCAGGCGGCGATCTATGCCGACGACCTCGCCGCAAACATGAAGCCGGGCAGCGCCCTTGCCTTCGCCCACGGCCTCAACATCCACTTCGGACTGATCGAGCCGCGCGCCGACATCGACGTCTTCATGATCGCGCCGAAGGGCCCCGGCCATACCGTCCGCAGCGAATACGTCCGCGGCGGCGGCGTCCCGTGCCTGATCGCGGTCCATCAGGACGCGAGCGGCAATGCCCACGATGTCGGCCTCGCCTATGCCAGTGCGGTTGGCGGCGGGCGCTCGGGGATCATCGAAACGACCTTCCGCGAGGAATGCGAGACCGACCTGTTCGGCGAGCAGGTCGTGCTGTGCGGCGGCTTGACCCAGCTCGTCATGGCCGGGTTCGAAACGCTGACCGAGGCCGGTTACGCTCCTGAAATGGCATATTTCGAGTGCCTGCACGAGGTCAAACTCATCGTCGACCTGATGTACGAGGGCGGCATCGCCAACATGCGCTATTCGATCAGCAACACCGCCGAGTTCGGCGACTATGTCACCGGCCCGCGCATCATCACGCCCGAGACCAAGGCCGAAATGAAGCGCGTCCTTGCCGACATCCAGGGCGGGCGCTTCGTCCGCGACTTCATCCTCGACAACCGCGCGGGCAACCCGGTGCTGAAAGCAAGCCGCTCGCTCCAGGCACGCCACGAGATCGAGGAAGTCGGCACCCGACTCCGCGGGATGATGCCATGGATCACGAAAAACGCGCTGGTGGATAAGGAGCGCAACTAGCGGCTGCGAGCAGCGAAACGAACGCCCTTGCGTTTGCTAGCAGCGAGCAGACACGCGCGTTGCGCGGCCGGCGGGTCGGCGGACCTTCACCGCCGAACCCGTCCGAGGGCGCGGCTTTGCCGCGACGCCTCCCCTCGACGCAGCCGCGCCGCGTTACGGCTCCAACATCTCGCCACGGATGCGCACCGACTTCATCGCGGCCTGTACCTCCATCAGGAAGAGGATCAGCCCCGCGATCAGCAGGACCATCGCGGCGATAAACAACCCGGCGACGAGCAGGTTGGCGCTGAACGGCGTGAAATTGTCGACGAACAGCACGGCGACGACGACGCACACAAACAAGGCCGACGTTGTGCAGAGCCCGATCGCCCAATGTGCCGCCGCCGTCCGCCGCCCTAAAATCCCCAACTCGACGATTGCGCGCTGTCGCGCCGCCATATCATATCCTGCAATCTCGGCTTCGATCCGCCGCGCCCGGTCGATCACGCGCCCAAGGCGATTGGTCAGGACACTGAGGATGGACGCGATACCAGTGAGCAGGAACACCGGCCCGAGCGCGAGCTGAATGTCATGCGCAACCGCGTCGACGTTACCGATCACGTGACCCTCCTTCGGTGGCGCGTGCCGCCTCAGGAGCCGTCATGCCATCGGCTAGACCGTCCGGCCAGCCGCGAGGGCGCGACGTCGGGCCACGCCAACGGCGGCAAAGCCGGCGATGAACAAAGCCCAGCTCGACGGCTCGGGAACTGCTGTGGGGTCATCTTCAGCAAAGCTTGATGCACCGCTCGCAGCGAGTGACGACGCCAGCAGGCCACCAGATGGGCCGGTCGACGGGCGGAACAGCTCGTCGCCGAAGGCTGGGGGCGAATAATCGGACAATGCCACTTCGGCGTCGAGCGACGCTACGCCCGACATCGGCGCAGTGTACGGCGCGATCAGGTTGCCGGAGACGACGTTATTGCTCCCGCCCCAAATCACGACCTGTGTCTGGTACGGCGATCCAGCGAGGGTCGACAGCTTGTTGTTCGTGATAATGCTGTCGACGCATGCATAGCAGGCAACGCCGGCGATGTAGCTGGAAGCGACGGTGTTGCCACTGAACTTGATGCGGATGCCGGCGTCAAAGTTGGTGAAGCCCTGCGTCGGCCCGGTGGCGCTGTTGTTGGTGACGGTGATATCCGATGCGAGAGCGTGGCCGGCGACGCTCCACAGCTGAATGCAGTCGGGATGCGCCCCCGGCCCCGGATGGCCGCCCACACATTTGTTACCCGAAGCCGTCACGCCGTGACTGTCGGCAATATCGATGCCGTCCGACGTCGAACCGGTAAATGTGTTCGCCGCAATAAATCCGCCGGTGAGAGCGCCCACACCAACGCCCGAATAGAGGCCGTTGAGCTTGCTGTGCGTCACCTGCAGATTGCGTGTGCCGTTGGCGGCGATACCGAACTGGTCGATCAACCCGTTGCCGCTTCCGTTCACCGTGACGTTGTCAAAATAAACATTTGACCCGGCGTAGACCGTGACGCCCTTTGCGTAGGCGCCATTCGCCCCGATATTGAAGGTGCCGCCGCTGAGCGCGATTTGATTGACGTGATCGAGCGTGAGTGTTCCGGAAAATTGCGCCTGCGAACCATCGAGGGTGACGACCTGGCTAAAGCTTCGATTGGCTAGATAGACCGAGTCGAAGGCGCCGACGAGCGCGATCGTGTCACCGCCGTTGGCCGCGTTAAAGGTTGAGTTGATCGTTGCCTGCGTTGCTCGCAGAACTGCCGCAGATGTCGGAACAACCGAGACGACACACGTGACAACGGCAACGCAGCGAGCTGCCGCGAGTATAACATAAAACATAACCCACCCTTCACTAAACAGTAACAAAACGCATCCCCACGCTTCGTCACTTAATTTTGGCGCACCCAATCATCGAGCTAGCCAGCATTACTGTCTATGGATGACGAGTTAAAAAATAGTATAGTCGATTAATTATTCTTTTATTAGTCTATCGGATCACCGACGTGCGGGTCGACACCCGCCCGCGCTCCTGCTACGAATATTCAATGAGGCTTCGACTTATCCGCCCCTAGGCACGCGCTGCTCCGCCGGGGCCGTCGCGGGCGTGAGGGTTCCCCCGGCTTGATACTAGCGACAGCGAAGGTGCGGGCGATGACTGATCAGATCAAAATTTTCGACACGACCTTGCGCGATGGCGAGCAGTCACCGGGGTGTTCGATGAATCTCGAGGAAAAGCTTCGGGTTGCGACTCAGCTTGAGGCGCTGGGTGTCGACATCATCGAAGCGGGCTTTGCGATCGCTTCGAACGGAGATTTTGAGGCAATCCGCGAGGTCGCGCGCCAGTGCGAGCGCGCGACCGTCGCCAGCCTTGCCCGCGCCGCGACCGGCGATATCGACCGGGCGTGGGCCGCCGTCAGAAGCGCCCGCAGCCCGCGCATCCATACATTCATCTCAACCTCGCCGATCCATATGACGGCGCAGCTCAAGATGACCGAGGAACAGGTTCTCGACGCGATCCGCCATTCGGTTTCGTACGCCCGCAATCTGTGTCCCGACGTCGAATGGTCGGGGATGGACGCGACACGAAGCGGTCCCGACTTCCTGTGCCGCGCTGTCGAGGCCGCTATCCGGGCGGGCGCAACGACGATCAACCTGCCCGATACCGTTGGGTATGCGACGCCCGAGACTTATGGCGCGATGTTCCGCGACGTGATGCGGCGTGTCCCGAACGCAGGGGAAGCGGTGTTCTCAACCCATTGTCACAACGACCTCGGCCTCGCCGTCGCCAACACGCTGGCAGCAATCATGGCGGGCGCACGGCAGGTCGAGGCGACGATCAACGGCATCGGTGAGCGCGCCGGCAATGCCGCAGTCGAGGAGATCGCGATGGCGCTGTATGTCCGCCGCGACGTCATGCCGTATTCAACGGGTATCGTCGCCCGCGAAATAACCCGCGCCAGCCGGATGATCAGCGGCATTACCGGCATGGCGGTCCAGGCGAACAAGGCGATCGTCGGCGCCAATGCCTTCGCCCATGAAAGCGGCATCCATCAGGACGGGATGCTGAAGGATGCGTCGACCTATGAGATCATGACACCCGACTCGGTTGGTCAGGGCGCGACCAACCTTGTCCTCGGCAAGCATTCCGGGCGGGCAGCGTTTCGCCAGAAGCTCGACGAACTCGGATACACCTTGTCGGACAACGAATTCGGCGATGCATTCAAACGCTTCAAGGATCTCGCCGACGCCAAAAAGGCGATCTGGGACGAAGACATCGTCGCGCTGGTCGATGACGAAGTATTGCGCGGCCATGACGCGATCCGCGTCGTCGAGGTCGAGGTCTATTGCGGCTCGACCGGCCCGCAGCGTGCCATCCTGACGCTGTCGATCGACGGCGTCGAAACGACGGCGGCGGTGCGCGGCAACGGGCCGGTCGATGCGCTGTTCGCTGCGATCCGCAAGATCGTCCCGCACGATGCCGCGACGTTACAGCTGTATCAGGTCCATGCGGTGACGCAGGGGACCGACGCGCAGGCCGAGGTGAGCGTGATGCTCGCCGAGAACGGGCGGACGGTGCGCGGAACCGGGGCGGACGTCGACACGCTCGTCGCCAGCGCCCGTGCCTATGTCAACGCGCTGAACAAGCTGACGGTCAAGCGCGGGCGCAGCGCGCTGGGGGAAATGGCGGCGGGTTAGCGAACCCCGTTCGTCCCCAGATCGCGGATCAACGCCGTCAGCAGGTACAGCCGCGGAGTGACGCTCGCGAGGTCGATATACTCCTCGTCGTTGTGGAAATTGCCGCCGACGGGGCCAAGGCCGTCGAGCGCGGGGACGGCGCGCGCCGCTGCCATCGCCGATTCAGACGCGCCGCCGTTGCCGCCTGTGCCGAGAGCCCGCCCCACACCGGCATAAATCTTGCCTGCGCGCGCCGCGAGTGCATCGGTCGCTGGATTGTTCGCCAGCGGCGGAAAGGCGGGGTCGTGGAGGATTTTGACGGTGGTCCCCGGCACCGTAGTCCGCTTCGCGGTCGCTTCGAGCTGCGCCAGCACCGCGTCGGCCGCCGCGACGGTCCGCGCGCGGACGCTGAACGTCGCACTCGCATGGTCGGGGATGATGTTGTTGCGCGCCCCCGCCGCCATCAGCGTCAGGTTCACCGTCGTCTGGTCCCCGGTATGCGGAAATTTATTATAGGCTTCAAGCTGATGCAGCAGCTCGACCGCCGCGTTGCGCCCGTCCTGCGGCGCGACCCCGGCGTGCGCTGCCTTGCCGGTGACGTCGATTGTCATCACGGTCGAACTCTTGCGCCACACCGTAACCTTGTCGGGGGCGTCGCCCGGTTCAAGATTGAGTTCGACGTCGGCAGTGTCGAGCAGGCGCGCGATCAGCTTGCGCGTTCCCGGCGAGCCGCGTTCCTCGCTCGTCTCGATCAACAGGGTGATGCTGCCAAAATCGGTAAACTTGGCGTCGCGAAGCAGTTCGAGCGCCTTGATCCCCTCGACCACTCCGCCTTTTTCGTCGCCAACACCCGGCCCGCGTGCCCGCCCCGTCATCGGATCGCCGTCGATCCGGAACGGGCGCTGCGCGACGGTTCCAGGGCCGAACACCGTGTCCAAGTGCCCGATCATCAGGACGCGCGTCTTGCCGGTACCCTTGACCGTCGCGACGATATTCTCGGGCAGGCCCGGAGCCTCGGCGGCGACGATCTCGACGCTCGCGCCAAGCGCCTTGAGTCGCGCGGCGAACACCGCGCCGACCTTGCGCCCGCCGTCGACGTCGCCGGTGCCGGAATCGATGTTGACGACCTGTTCGAGCAATTTGAGCTGATCGGCGCGCGCGGCAGTGGCGGCGTCGAGCAACGAGTTCGACCTGGCAAAAGCAGGCGTTGCGGCAAGCAGGACAGCGGCGGCGAAGCGAAGCATTGGTGATCTCCTGTCAGTCCGCATCAACTTTGCCGCTCCGTCCGGTGGCGTCAATCCGCTCGGCCAGCGCCACGATCAGCGCATCGACCGTCGTGAGCGACACGAGCGCCTGCGCGTCGAGCAATATCGTCAGTGCCCCGTCGTCTTCGCGCGCGAGTAGCGGCAGTCGCGCGTGGACGAACGTTGGAAACGCCGCGTGGAAATCGGGGCGGTGAAAAAAGGCGACCGGCAGCGGCAGGGCTGTGAGGTAATCGCGCCACTGCCGGTTCATCCCGAAGGTACCATAGGTGACGCCGCACAGACTGCATGGATAGGTCGCGGGCGACACGAGCTTGTGCGCGAGGTCAAACAGGCCTGCAACGATCCCGGCGTCGGCGTTGTACACGAGGATCAACCGCGCGGTCATCGCCGTCCGAACAGTTTTTCGAGGTCGGTCATCGCCAGCCGGACCCATGTCGGACGCCCGTGGTTGCACTGACCCGAGTGCGGCGTCACCTCCATCTCGCGAAGGAGCGCGTTCATTTCCGTCACCGACAGCAGCCGTCCGGCGCGGACGCTGCCGTGGCACGCCATCGTCGCAGCGACCGCGTCGAGTCGCTCGGTCAGCGCCATGCCGCTGTCAAACGCGGTAAGATCGTCGGCCAGGTCGCGGACGAGGCGCTCGGCGTCGACTGTACCGAGGACCGCCGGGACTGCGCGGACGAGGACCGCCGCTGGGCCAAAGCCTTCGAGATCAAGCCCCAGCGCAGCAAAGGCATCGACGTGTTCGAGAAGGTGCGCGGCGGCACCGGGGTCGAGATCGACGACGTGCGGCAGCAGCAGGAGCTGGCTCGCGATCGCGTGACCGGCAGCCGCTGCCTTGAGCCGCTCGAGCATCAACCGCTCGTGCGCCGCGTGCTGGTCGACCAGGATCATGCCGTCGGGCGTCTCGGCGACGATATACGTCCCCGCCACCTGTGCCCGCGCGACGCCCATCGGGAAGGCGGCCATCGTGGCTGGAGCATCGGCGGCGGGAGGCTCGGTGCGCGCGGTCGGGGCGAACCACGTTGGGGTCGCGTCGGCCCACTGCCCATTGCCCGGTCCGAAACGCACGTGCTCCCGTGGACCGGGATGGGCCTGCGGGAAGGACGCCTCCGCATACGACCCCGCCGTAAACGCCGCCATCGCCCCCGCTGCGACCGTCGTGCTTGCACGGTGCCCCGCCACGTCGAGGGCGCGGCGCAGCCCCGACACGATCATGCCACGCACGAGCCCGGCGTCGCGGAAGCGGACTTCGGTCTTCGCCGGATGGACGTTGACGTCGACGAAATCGGCGGGGACATCGAGGAACAGCGCGACAACCGGGTGGCGGTCGCGCGCAAGCAGGTCCTGGAAGGCTCCACGCACCGCACCGACGAGGAGGCGGTCGCGCACGGGGCGGGCATTAACGAACAGAAACTGGTGGTCGGCGACCCCGCGGTTGAAGGTCGGTACGCCGGCGAGCCCCCCGAGGTGAAGCCCGTCGCGGTCAAGGTCGATCGCGACCGCATTGGCAGCGAAATCGTGGCCAAGCAGTGCTGCAAGTCGTGCCGGACGCCCGGCCGCAAAGCCTCCGTCGCCGACCGCTTCCGCCGCAAGCAAGCGGCGCCCGCCGTGGCGAAGATCGAAGCCGATACGCGGATTGGCCATCGCCAGCCGCCGGACGACATCGAGGCACGCCGCGAGTTCGGCGCGCTCCGACTTCAGGAACTTGCGCCGCGCCGGCACGCGGGCGAACAACCCCTCCACCGTAACGCGCGTCCCCGGCGGCACCGCGGCCGGACCATCGCCGATGACGCGCCCGTGGTCGATCGTCAGCGCCCAGCCTTCGCCCGTCGCTGTTCGGCTGGCGAGGGTCAGCGTCGCGACGCTGGCGATCGACGGCAACGCCTCACCGCGAAAGCCGAGTGTGGCGATCGCCGACAGGTCGCCGTCGGGCAGCTTCGACGTCGCATGTCGCTCGACCGCAAGGCGCAGCTCGGCAGGCGACATGCCGGTGCCGTTGTCGCTGATCGACATCAGCTCGACTCCACCCCCCGCCAGTTCGATGACGATCCGGCGCGCGCCGGCATCAATTGCATTCTCGACCAATTCCTTCAGCGCCGACGCCGGACGCTCGACGACTTCGCCGGCGGCAATCTGATTGACGAGCTGGTCGGGCAGGCGGCGGATCGACATTGCGTCGACACTAGATGCCGATCGCCCCGGTGTCACCAAAGTGAGCAACCTCGCAAAATCGCGTTTGTCACAAATTAAGGCTCGATTAACGTCTGACGAATCTCTAGCCGCGACCTGTCGAAGATCGAACCGCGGCAGCGACCTTACCGGCTGAGCCATCTCGAGCTCGTTCTCGCGCTATGTCTATCTGCTCGACGCGAACGCCGCGACGACCTTTACCTTCTCGTACGATGGTGGCGGCGGCCCCGGTCCCGACGATCGCCGCCTTGCCGCCAGTTGTTCGGGCGTCAGCCCGCACGGCGGCAATTTCCTTAGGTTCGATGCCGAGCAGGACTAAGGCT
>JAYTXW010000088.1:0-6025 GCA_043742745.1 Sphingomonadaceae bacterium | reverse complement strand
GCGACCCGCGACGGCCTCGCCGACGGCACGATCGACATCGTCATCGGCACCCACGCGATCCTCGCCAAGGCGGTCGGCTTCAAACGCCTCGGGCTGGTCGTCGTCGACGAGGAGCAGCGCTTCGGCGTCACCGCCAAGGAGCGCCTCAAAAACCTCAAGGCCGACGTCCATGTCCTGACGCTCACCGCGACCCCGATCCCGCGCACCCTCCAGATGGCGCTGACCGGCCTGCGCGAACTGTCGATCATCGCCACCCCGCCGGTCGACCGCCTCGCCGTCCGCACCTACGTCATGCCGTGGGACGAGGTCGTCCTGCGCGAGGCGCTGCTCCGCGAACATTACCGCGGCGGGCAGAGCTTCTTCGTCACGCCCAAGATCGCCAACCTCCCCGACATCGAGGAGTTCCTCCGCAAGAACGTCCCCGAAGTCACCTTCGTCACCGCCCACGGCCAGATGGCCCCGTCCGAAGTCGAGGAGCGGATGAGCGCCTTCTACGACCGCCGCTACGACGTCCTGCTGTCGACGACGATCGTCGAGAGCGGGCTCGACATCCCGAGCGCCAACACCATGATCATCCACCGCGCCGACCGCTTCGGCCTCGCCCAGCTCTACCAGCTGCGCGGGCGCGTCGGGCGGTCGAAGACGCGCGCCTACGCGTACATGACGACGCCCGCCGACATGCAGATCACCGAGACGGCGGAGAAGCGCCTCCACGTCCTGTCGTCGCTCGACAGCCTCGGCGCGGGGTTCCAGCTCGCGAGCCACGATCTCGACATTCGCGGCGCGGGCAACCTGCTGGGCGACGAGCAGTCGGGGCACATCCGCGAGGTCGGCTTCGAACTCTACCAGCAGATGCTCGAGGAGGCGATCGACGCCGCCCGCGCCGGGGCCGCCGGCCTCGCGCCGCCGAAGGAAGGGTTCAGCCCGACAATCACGATCGACGCCGCGATCCTCATCCCCGAGGTCTACGTCCCCGACCTCAATCTGCGGATGGCGCTGTACCGCCGCCTGAACGAGCTCGACGACCGCGCCCAGATCGACGCCTTCGCCGCCGAGATGATCGACCGCTTCGGCCCGCTGCCGTCCGAAGTCGCCAACCTCGTCCAGGTCATCGAGATCAAGCAATACTGCGTCGCCGCCAACATCGCCAAGCTCGACGCCGGCGCACGCGGCGGGCTCGTCACCTTCCAGAACGACCACTTCCCCAACGGCGGCGGGCTGATGGATTACGTCGCGCGCCTCGGCGAGCGCGCCAAGTTCCGCCCCGACCACAAACTCTTCGTCGCCGCCGACTGGACCGCCACCGACGCCCGCCTCAAAGGCGCACTCGCGCTGGCGAAGGGGCTCGCGCGGATCGCGGGCGGCGCGGTGGTCAAACCGGCGGAGGCGAAGGCGGCCAAGGTTGTCGTGAAGGCCGCGCCGAAGCCAATGCCGATGCGACCGAGTGTGTTCAGGGCGAAGGGGCGGGGGTAACCCCTCAATCCTCCCCCACCGGGGGAGGATCAGAGGCCCCAACTGCCCCCTACGCTATAAAACAAGGGAAGGCGCGGCTGTCACGCCCCCACGAATCAGAACGTCTTGCTGATCGTCACGAAGAACTGGCGCGGTGCCCCCGCAAGGAGCGTCTGGTTATCGCCCGACGCGCCGTAGCCGTTCGATCCGATCGTCGAGATGTACGTCGTGTCGGTCGCGTTGGTGACCGATCCCTCGATGCCCAGTCCGTTGAGCCAGCGGTCGGTGCTGGTGATCCGGTAACCGACCTTGGCGTCGACGACGGCGTGGCTCGGCACCGATTGATCGTTCGAATAGGTGAAGTACCGCTTGGACATATAGTTGAGGTCGCCGCGTGCGTAGAAGCCGTCCTGGTCATAGGCGAGTTCGACGTTGGCGATGTTCTTGGGCGTATCGACCGTCTGCTTGCCGAGGAACGTCGCGTCGCGATACGTCGAGTCGACGTAGGCGTAGCTCGCGGTCAATGTAAGCGGCTTGGCGATGCGCCACGTCACGCCGGTCTCGACGCCGTACGAGCGCGCCGAACCGATGTTCCGCAGGGTCGCCGCGTTGCCGACGATTCCGGCCCCGGTCGTCGTCGCGATGATACGATTGGAAAAGTCGATGTAGTACACCGCAACGACGCCGTGGACATTGCCGGCCCCGAAGCGATAGCCGCCTTCGACGGTGCGCGACGTCTCGGGCTTGAGCTTGCCTTGGCTGACGAGGAAATCGAACCCTGGCTGCGTCGTCGCGAACGGCCCGCTCGTCGCCGCCGCAGTGTAGGCGCGCTGGTTTTCGGTGTAGTTCGCGAACAGTTCGTTGTTGGCGTCGATTTTGTAGAGGACACCGGCTTGCGGCTGGAAATAATCCTCGTTTTTGATCGATCCGGTCGCGCGTGCGTTGGTAATCGCGATCTGGCTGGCGTTCAATTTGACGCTGTTGCCCTTGAACCCGGCGCTGACCGATAGCTTGTCGCTCAGCTGGAACGTGTCCTGGACAGAGAACTGGAAGGTCTTGGTGTTGAACTTGTTGTACCACTGGGTGAAAAATGGGTTCGACTGATACGTCAGCGCTGTCGTGTTCGGCACCGTCGTGCCGGTGACGGCGTAGAAGCGCCGCGCCTGCTTGAAGTCGTTGTTTTCGTACCACACCGTCGCGGCGAACTTGTTGCGCCCGAAGTCGTAGCCGAGGGTGCCGATGACGCCTTCGCGGTTGATGCTGTATTCGGTCGTGCGGAACGAGATCGGGTTGCCGACGCCGGGCGACGGGACATAGGGGGTGAACCACGACCCTTGCCCCTTGTTGTTGTGATAATAGCCCTGGACGCTGACGGTCAGGCCCTCGGCGAGCGTCGCTTCGGCCTTGAGCGCGGTCAGGTAATCGCGACGGAGGCCACCGGCGTCATAATAGGAGTCGTCGACCGTCTTGAACGGTGCCGGGAACGCGGTTCCCGTCTGGTAGGCGGTGGCGATCGCCTTCGCGAGCGGGAAGTTGTCCGCAATGTTGTCGAGGTTGTAACCAAGGCGGGAAATCTGATCGAGCGACAGGTCCTGATAGTCCTGTTCCTTACGGTCAGAGAAGTCGGCGATGGCCGTCAGCTTGACCGCGCCGACGTCGAGTACACCCTTGGCGTTGACTTGGTGCGCGCGCTGGGTGCCGATGCCCTTCCACTTGCCCGCGTCGATATAGGCGTAGGACAGATAGCCCTTGAACGCGCCGATCTCGCCGGTGTCGACGTCGACATACGCGCGGTAGGTCTTGTTCGAGCCGTAGCTGGCATTGGCGGTGATGCCGAATTCCTTTTGCGGCGCCCGGCTGAAGAATTGGATCGTCCCGCCGAGGTTCGACGTCGAGGCGGTACCGAGCGCGCCTGCACCCTGGCTGACTTCGACCTTGCCGATATTGTCGCTGATGATCGCCCGGCTGATGTGGAGGCCGTTGGTGTTGCCATAGCTCATGTCGCCGAGGGGGACGCCGTCGAGGGTAAACCCAAGCTGGTTCTGGTTGAAACCGCGCAGCGAAATGCGCGTCGACCATTCGTACACCCCGAAAGCGTCGGCCGATTCGAAATTGACACCCGGCAATTTCTCGATTGCCTTGAACGGGCTCGACCCCGGCGTCAGCTGAGCGATGTCGGACTGGCCGATCTCGGCGACGGAGCGGACCTGGCCGTGACCGTAGACGACGATTTCATCGGCGGCGTCGCTTGTCACCTCGGGCGTCGCCGGCGCTGCAGGGGCAGCAGCCAGCGCGATGGCGGGTGTCGTGGCGGCGGTCAGCAGCAGAAAGGCGCGGATAGGAAGCGTCATCGTTCAGTCCTCTTGATCGGGTGACGCCATGTGCCGCGCGTCGGTTACGTTTCGATGGCGGCAAGGTGACGATCTCGTGTCGCGACGCTGCGACGCGCACCCAGTCGCGCGTTGACCCACGTGCCAGCTTCCCGTACGTGCAATGCCAACCGTCACCGGGCGGCCACACGACCCTTGCGTCTACGGATGCACGCTTGCCGGCGAAGTCTCGCCCGCCGGCGTCATTTGCGTTAGGCGCAGGCGGAGCAATTAAGGCGCTGATGTTCGATTCGCTTTCCGACCGGCTTGCCGGGGTGTTCGACAAGCTCCGCGGGCGCGGGGCGTTGACCGAGTTGGACGTGCGCGCGGCGATGCGCGAGGTGCGGATCGCGCTGCTCGAGGCCGATGTCGCGCTGCCGGTGGTCAAGGATTTCATCGACGGCGTCACCGCGCGCGCCATCGGGGCCGAGGTCACGCGCTCGGTCACGCCGGGGCAGCAGGTCGTCAAGATCGTCCACGACGCGCTGGTCGAGATGCTGGGCGGCGATGCGGCTCCCTTGAACCTCGGCGTGACGCCGCCCGCCGTGATCATGGTCGTCGGCCTCCAGGGGTCGGGCAAGACGACGACGACGGCGAAACTCGCCAAGCGGTTGACTGAAAAGTCGGGCAAGAAGGTGCTGATGGCGTCGCTCGACGTCGCGCGCCCGGCGGCGCAGGAGCAGCTGCGCGTGCTTGGCGAGCAGATCGGCGTCGCCACCCTGCCGATCGTCGGCGGCCAGTCGCCGGTCGAGATCGCGCGGCGGGCGCGGACGGCGGCGAAGCTGCAGGGGTTCGACGTCCTGTTGCTCGACACCGCCGGGCGGCTCCACGTCGACGCCGCGCTGATGGCCGAGATGAAGGCGGTCAGCGAGACGAGCGCGCCCGACGAAATCCTCCTCGTCGTCGACAGCCTGACGGGGCAGGACGCGGTCAACGTCGCGACGTCGTTCTCGACCGAGGTCGCGCTGACTGGCGTGATCCTGACGCGGATGGACGGCGACGCGCGCGGCGGCGCGGCGCTGTCGATGCGCGCGGTGACCAAGCGCCCGATCAAGTTCGCCGGAACCGGCGAGAAGTTGGACGCGCTCGAGGAGTTCGTCCCCGACCGCGTCGCCGGGCGCATCCTCGGCATGGGCGATATCGTCGGGCTGGTCGAGCGCGCGAGCGAAAGCTTCGCCGAGGCCGACGCCGAGAAGCTCGCGGCGAAGATGGCGCGCGGGCAGTTCGACATGGACGACCTGCGGACCCAGCTCCAGCAGATGAAGAAGATGGGCGGCATCGGCGCGCTCGCGGGGATGATCCCCGGCATGGCGAAGATGAAGGCGGCGGCGGGCAGCGTCGACGAGCGCGTGCTGGTGCGAATGGAGGCGATGATCGGGTCGATGACGCCCAAGGAGCGGACCAAGCCCGACCTGATCAACGCCAAGCGCAAGATCCGCATCGCCAAGGGCAGCGGCGTGACGGTGCAGGACGTCAACAAGCTGATGAAGATGCACCAGGAAATGGAGGGCGCGATGAAGCGCCTGAAGAAGATGGGCGGCATGAAGGGCATGGCCGCGATGCTCGGCAAGATGGGCGGCGCGGGCGGCATGGCCGGTATGGCGAGCATGCTCGGGGGCGGTGGCCAGGGTGGGCTGCCGGGGAATTTCAACAAACTCAACAAGAAACGCTAACTCAATCTCATAGTATTCGAAGAAGGAAACCAACGAATGTCTCTCGCAATCCGGCTCGCTCGTGGCGGCATGAAGAAGAAGCCCTATTATCGCATCGTCGTGACCGACAGCCGCAACGCCCGCGACGGCAAGTTCATCGAGAAGATCGGGACGTACAACCCGCTGCTCAACAAGGAAAACCCCGAGCGCGTGAAGCTCGACGGCGAACGCGCGTCGCATTGGCTGAGCGTCGGCGCGCAGCCGTCAGACCGCGTCGCGCGCTTTCTCGACGCGGCGGGCCTGCGCACCCGCGCCGCGCGGTCGAACCCAACGAAGGGCGTCCCCGGCGACAAGGCCAAGGAGCGCGCCGATGCCGCGATCGCCAAGGCCGCCGAGCTCGACGCGGCGATGATCGACGCCGCCGAGAAGGCGAAGGTTGCTGCCGCCGAAGCCGCGACCGCCTCTGCCGAAGCAGCCGCCGCTCCGGCGATTGAAGCGCCCGCAGAAGAAATGGCCCCCCAGGCCCCCGTCGCCGAAGCCGCGCCGGAAGCC
>JAYTXW010000087.1:0-1695 GCA_043742745.1 Sphingomonadaceae bacterium | reverse complement strand
ATGCCGACGGCAGTCGAGCGCGTGGTTTGGGGCCAGTCGACTAAACTCGAGCTCACGACAATGGACACTTCCGCAGGACGTGTCGGTGCCGTGATCTGTTGGGAAAACTACATGCCGCTCTACCGCTACGCGCTGTACGAAAAAGGCATCGACGTCTGGTGCGCACCAACGGTCGACGACCGCGACATTTGGCGCACCAGCATGCGCCACATCGCTTACGAGGGGCGATGCTTCGTCGTCAGCGCATGCCAGGTTCTGCCACCTGCAAACTCGGCGCTCGGCCGCCCGATCACTTTGCGGGACCGGCCGGAAGATCAGCCAATGATCCGCGGCGGAAGTATGATCGTCTCGCCGCTCGGCAACATGTTGGCGGGTCCGCTGGAGGTGACGGAGGGGCTGCTGACGGCCGAGGTCGATCTCAACGATATCGTCCGCGCGCGCTTCGACCTGGACGTAGTCGGACATTACAGCCGTCGAGAGCTACTCGACCGCCTGTAGAATCGCTCATTCTTTGAATTTACGTCCGCCACCTTCTTTTCCCGAGTTAAAGGGTTGACGTGCGAGCGATTTACTCTTGAATCGTGTCCGCCGAGTTTCGCCAAGTTGCTCGCTTTTGACCGAGGAAGACAAAGTGCCGGACGCTTTTATCATCGACGCCGTTCGCACGCCGCGCGGCGTCGGCAAGCCCGGCAAGGGCGCGCTGTCGCACCTGCACCCGCAGCACCTCGCGGCTACCGTGTTGAAGGCGCTCAAGGAGCGTAACAACCTCGATACGGCCGACGTCGACGACATTATCTGGTCGACGTCGACCCAGAAGGGCCATCAGAGCGGCGACCTAGGGCGCATGGCGGCGCTCGCTGCCGGTTATGACATCAAGGCCAGCGGCACGACGCTCGACCGCTTTTGCGGCGGCGGCATCACGTCGGTGAACCTCGCCGCCGCCAGCGTGATGTCGGGCATGGAGGATGTCGTCATCGCCGGCGGTACCGAGATGATGAGCTATACGACCAGCATGGGCGCGGTCGAGCATGCAGCCGGCATTAAGCCGCTCGGCATGGGGTCGGGCAACAAGGCGCTCGATGCGGTTCATCCCCAGTCGCACCAGGGCGTCTGCGGGGACGCCATCGCTGCCCGCGAAGGCATCACCCGTGAGGCGGTCGACGCGCTCGCGCTCGAAAGCCAGCGCCGGGCGGACATCGCGATAAAGGAAGGCCGGTTCAAGAAGTCGGTCGTGCCGGTGCTCAACGAGGACGGTTCGGTCGCGCTCGACCGCGAGGAGTTCCCGCGACCGCAGACCACCGCCGAGGGCCTTGCCGGGCTTAAAGCGAGCTTCGACGTTATGGCCGACACGTCGCTCAAAGAGGGCGGCCCGAGCTTTCGCGATCAGATCAAACGCGCCTATCCGGAGCTTGAGTTCAAGGGCGTGCACCATGCTGGAAACTCGAGCGGCGTCGTCGATGGTGCCGCCGCCCTGTTGATCACATCAAAGGCCTACGCCGATGCTCATGGCCTCAAGCCGCGTGCTCGCGTTGTCGCCTACGCCAACGTCGGTGACTGTCCAACCCTGATGTTAAACGCGCCCGTACCCGCCGCACGCAAGGTCCTCGCCAAGGCCGGGCTGACGGTTGCCGACATTGACGTTTGGGAAATTAACGAGGCGTTCGCCGTTGTCGCCGAAAAATTCATCCGCGACCT
>JAYTXW010000086.1:0-2614 GCA_043742745.1 Sphingomonadaceae bacterium | reverse complement strand
ATGGCGGGCCTCCTAGCGCTTCAGGCCGTAGGGAGCCCACAACTTGACCGTCCGCGCATCGGCGTCGGAGATCGTGTCGGTCCCGCGGTTCTGGCGGATATACTTGGCGTTGTGATGGGTCAGGCGGTGACGCTTACCGACTGCGCCGTGCATAACCTTGCCGGTCGCAGTGATCTTAAAGCGTTTCTTGACACCGCTCTTGGTCTTGAGCTTGGGCATTTCGTCTCCTGAAAACACGCGAAGTACCGCCTCGGCAGCCCATTCAGCCGGTCGATCCAAACGTGGAAGCGAGCATATAGCGGGACGGACCGACGAACGCAACCAAGTCCGGCCCGGAACGTCCTTGCCGCGTTACGGGTTACCCGCCAGATGAATCCCATGGCAGAAATCCCGACCACGACGCCCCCGGTCCCGCGAAAGTCGGCACTCGATGCGGCGATCGGGTCGATCCTTGGCGTCGCCGTCACGCTCGTCGGCCTGATCGTTCTCGCCTGGGCGGTCCTGTTCGTGACCAAGGGCCGCTTCCTCAAACCCACCTTCATCAAATACGCGAGCCGCTACGCCGATCGCGCGGTCGCGGTCGACGGCGATTTCCAGTTCTATTTCAATCCGTTTCACCTCAAGTTCCTCGCGCAGGGGCTGACCCTCGCCAACCCCGCGTGGGCGCACGACCAGCAGTTGTTCACGGCGCGGTTGATCGACACCGAAATCAGCACCTTGGACCTGATCTTCGGCCACCAGCACGTTCTGTCGCTCACCCTCGACGGCGCCAATGCCGGGCTGGAGATCGACAAGACCGGGCGCAACACATGGACCTTCGCTGGCGACACGCCGTTCAAGGTGCCGCCGATCGATCGGGCCACCGTCACCGGCAGCGCGCTCCATTATATCGACGCCAAGCACAGGGCCGATGTCCGGCTGACGTTCGGCGACCTTGCCGGGTCGGTGGGCGCGCGCGGCAATCAGCAAGTGACGGGGCCGCTGACCTTCCGCGGCGGCGGCACCGCGCTCGCCGCGCCGTTCACCCTGCGCGGCGCGCTGACGACGCCGAACTCGACGGTCACCGGCGGTAAGACGGGCCTCGACCTCCATGCCAACGCGGCGCAGACCGCAATCGATATCACCGGCACGCTGCCCGGCGCGACGCGGATCGACGGCGCCGACCTGCGCGTGACGATCGCGGGCAAGAACCTGCAAACCTTGTTCAAGCTCGTCGGCGCGACCGCCCCGGCGACGCGCCCGTACAAGCTCACGTCGCACTTCACCAAGACCGGGAGCGCCTATACATTTACCGGAATCGGCGGCCACTTCGGCGATTCGGACCTTGCCGGTGATCTTGCCGTCACAACCGGCGGGCCCCGCACCAAGCTCGTCGGTACCCTCCACAGCGACACGCTCGACGCGCTCGATATCGGCCCGTGGCTCGGCTATTCGCCCGAAAAACTCGACGCCAAGGGCGGAAAAGCCGTCATTACGATTGAGAACGGCCACCCGCGCGTCCTGCCTGACGCCAAGCTCGAGATCGACTCGCTCAAAGGCTTCGACGCCGACGTCAAATACCGCGCAACGCACGTCCGCACCGGCAACGTGCCGATCGCCAACCTCATCATCAACGTCGACCTCGACGACCGCGACCTGAAACTCGCGCCGGTTGCGTTCGACGTATTCGGCGGGCGCGTCACCGCGACGGTCGACCTCGACGCGCACAGTGAGCCGGTGACGACCGACTACGATATCCGCATGACGGCCGTGCCGATCGGCAAGCTGCTGACGTCGTTCAAGGTCGAGGACAATGGCACGACCGCCAACGTCGCCGGGCACATCAAACTCAAAGGCACCGGCGATTCGGTGCGCGCGTCGCTCGGCGTGTCGAGCGGGCGGATCGCGGTCGTCGTCAGCAAGGGGACGCTGTGGATCCGCAACATCGAGCTCGCCAAGCTCGACGTCCAGAATTTCGTCGTCGCGCTGCTCGGCAAGGACCTGAAGAAGTCGCGCGATATCCGCTGCGGCGTCGCGGCGTTCACCGTGCGCGACGGCATCGCCGCCGCCGACCCGGTGTTGTTCGACACCGGGCGCGCCGTCTATGCGATGAAAGGGCAGTTTAGTTTCAAGGACGAAGCGCTCGGCCTGTCGCTGCGCGGGCGATCGAAGGAATTCAGCCTGTTTTCCGGCCAGTCACCGATCGGTATCAACGGCTGGTTCGCCGCGCCGAAGGTCAATCCGATCTCGAAGGAATTACTGACCCGCGGCGGCGCAAGCGTCCTCCTCGGTATCGTCGGCACCCCGGTCGCGGCGATCCTGCCGTTCGTCGATCTTGGCACCGCGAAAAACTCGAACTGCGCTGCGATCGAACACGCCGAGACCGCCGCCCAAGTCGCCGCCGCGCCGCATGACCCGAAGGTCAAGGGGAGCAAGACGGCGAACGGCGACAAGCCAAAGCGCAAAAAGCTACTGGGGATTTTCTAGGCGTTACCCGCCACCGCCGACAAATGGCCAACGTCGATCCCCAGCTGTCCGAACGCGCGCGGCCAGCGACGCTCGACCGGGGTCGCAAAGATCAGATCGTCACCGCCGTCTATGCTGTGCCAGCCGTGGCGCAGCAGTTCACCGTCGA
>JAYTXW010000085.1:0-11522 GCA_043742745.1 Sphingomonadaceae bacterium | reverse complement strand
ACGCAGGTATGGACGCAACGCATACTCCCGACGCCGACGGCTGGGTGCCGTGGATCGCCCGGCCCGACGGGCGCTTTCACGACCTGCTCGGCCAGATGTATTTTCGCGTTACCGCCAACGGCGTCGAGTCGCGGATGGACACCGACCGGCGGCATTCGAACGGCCTTGGCTTTCTCCACGGCGGGTTCCTGATGAGCTTTGTCGATATGGCGATGTTCACGATCATCCGCCCACGTTTCACAAAGGGCGAGGGCGCGGTGACGCTGAGCTGCGCGACCGATTTCCTGACTGGCGGCATCCCTGGCGAACCGATCGAGGGCCATGGTGAGGTCTTGAAAGAAACCGGCAAATTGTTCTTCGTTCGCGGGCTGGTGACACAGGGCGGCGCGAACGTCGTGTCGTTCACCGGTACGATGCGGAAGATTACCCGGCGGCTGCCCGTTCTGCCGACGGCGTGAGCGGCAAGCAGCGTTCCGCGTGACCAGCCGCAACCGCGACGTCGTCACGGGAATCGGCAGCGACGTCGCCGCCGCGACGGGCGTCCGCACCGCGTATCGCGCGCTCGTCGATGCGGGCGAACTGCGTCCTGACCTCGATCAATTGGCGGCGGCGGAAAAGCTTTACGGCCTGCGCGTCGCGCTCGCTGACACGGTTCGACCGGGGCTATTCGGGCGGCTGCTCGGGGCAAAGTCAGTCGCGCCGAAGGGGCTGTATCTGTGGGGCGGGGTCGGGCGCGGCAAGTCGATGCTGATGGACCTGTTCTTCGCCCGCGCAACAACCGAGCCGCGCCGCCGCGTCCACTTTCACGAATTCATGCTCGAAATTCATGCCGCGATCCACGCCCACCGCGCGGTGTCGGGCGAAGACCCGATCCCGTTCGTCGCGGCGCAGGTGGCGGCGGGGGCACGGCTGCTGTGCTTCGACGAACTTCAGGTCCGCGATGTGGCCGACGCGGCGATCGTGTCGCGGCTGTTCACCGCGCTGTTCGACGCGGGTACGACGGTCGTCGCGACATCGAACCGTCCACCGCGCGACCTCTACAAGGACGGCCTCAACCGCGCGCTGTTCCTGCCCTTCATCGACTTGATCGAGGCGCGTATGGAGATCGTGCCGCTCAACGGCCTGGTCGATTATCGCCTCGACCGCCTGGGCGGCGCGTCGACATGGTATGTTCCAAATGGTGCGGCTGCGACGGCGGCGCTCAGCCATGCCTTCTTTCGCCTGACCGATTTCCCGGTCGAGGACCGCGTCCACGTACCGACCGCTACGATCCCCGTCCCCGGTGGGAGAACGCTTTTCGTACCCAAAGCAATCAAAGGCGTCGCGGTGTTCTCGTTCGCCCGGCTGTGCCGCGCCGCTTTGGGGGCCGCCGATTATCTCGCTGTGGCGCGCAAGTTCCACACTGTCATCCTCGTCGGCGTGCCGGTCATGGGGCCGGAAAACCGCAACGAGGCGGCGCGGTTCGTGACGCTGATCGACGAGCTATACGAACATAAGGTCAAACTTCTCACCGCCGCTGATGCCGAACCGGCCGCCCTCTATCCAGCGGGCAACGGCGCGTTCGAGTTTGAGCGGACGGTGTCGCGGCTAACCGAGATGCAGTCGGCGTCGTATCTTGCGCAGGGCCACGGCTGACGCTGGTTGCCGCCGCCCGGTCACCGCGCTAAGCCATCGCCGTCGACGGGCGCGCTCGTCCCACCGAAAGGATTGCCATGGCTCGCAACAAGATCGCCCTCATCGGGGCCGGCAACATCGGTGGAACGCTCGCTCACCTCGCCGCCGCCAAGGGCTTGGGTGACATCGTCCTGTTCGACGTCGTCGAGGGCGTGCCGCAGGGCAAAGCGCTCGACCTCGCGCAGTGCGGCCCGGTCGAGGGCTTCGACGCCGTCCTCAAGGGGACGAACGACTATGCCGATATCGCCGGGGCCGACGTTATCATCGTCACCGCCGGGATCGCCCGCAAGCCGGGGATGAGCCGCGACGACCTGCTCGGCATCAATCTCAAGGTGATGAAGGCGGTGGGCGAGGGCATCGCCGCCAACGCGCCGAACGCCTTTGTCATCTGCATCACCAACCCCTTGGATGCGATGGTCTGGGCGCTGCGCGAATTTTCCAAGCTGCCGCACCACATGGTCGTCGGTATGGCGGGCGTGCTGGATAGCAGCCGCTTCCGCCACTTTCTCGCCGACGAGTTCAAGGTCAGCGTCCAGGATGTCACCGCCTTCGTGCTGGGCGGTCACGGCGACACGATGGTCCCGGTGATCGAATATTCGACCGTCGCGGGCATCCCGATCCCCGCGCTGATCGCAATGGGCTGGAGCACCAAGGAGCGGATCGACGCGATCGTCGCGCGCACCCGCGCCGGCGGCGGCGAAATCGTTGGCCTGCTCAAGACCGGCAGCGCGTATTACGCCCCCGCGACGAGCGGCATCGCGATGGCGGAAGCGTATCTCTACGATCAGAAGCGCGTCATCCCGTGCGCGGTCAATTTGACAGGGCAGTACGGCGTCAACGACTTGTACGTTGGCGTCCCGTGCGTCATCGGCGCAGGCGGGGTCGAGAAGATCGTCGAGATCGCGCTGAACGACGAGGCGAAGGCCAACTTCGCGGTGAGCGTCGAGGCGGTGAAGGAACTGCTGGCGGCGTGCCGAGCGATCGATGGGTCGCTGGCCTAGTTGTACCGCAGTCAACTGCAAATAATTAGGACTGAACCGCAATGAACATCCACGAATATGAGGCGAAGGAATTGCTTGCCAACTTCGGCGTCGCGGTGCCGGCGGGTTATGCGGCGATGTCGGTCGACGAGGCAGTCGCGGCGGTGGGGAAGCTCCCGGGGCCGCTGTACGTCGTCAAGGCACAGATTCATGCCGGCGGGCGCGGCAAAGGCCCGTTCACGGCCCTCCCGCCCGAGGCGAAGGGCGGCGTGCGGCTGGCGAGGACGCTCGACGAGGTCCGCGCGGCGGCGAACGACATGCTCGGCAACACCCTCGTCACGATCCAGACCGGCGACCACGGCAAGCAGGTCAATCGCCTGTACGTCACCGACGGCGTCGACATTGCCCGCGAACTGTACCTCGCCCTCCTCGTCGACCGCGGCAGCAGCGAAATCGCGCTCGTCGCGTCGACCGAGGGCGGCATGGACATCGAGCATGTCGCCGAAGCGACGCCCGAGCGTATCCACACCTTCATGATCGATCCCGCCGCCGGCATCCAGCCGCACCACGGGCGCAGCGTCGCTTTCGCCCTCGGCCTGACCGGCGACCTCGCCAAGCAGTGCCACGCGGTCGTTGCGCAGCTCTACGCGATGTTCGTCGCAACCGATGCGGCGCAGGTCGAGATCAACCCGCTCGCAGTGACGCCCGACGGCAAGTTGCTTGTCCTCGACGCCAAGGTCGCGTTCGACACCAACGCCCTCTATCGCCACCCCGACATCGTCGCGCTCCGCGACCTGACCGAGGAGGACCCTGCCGAGGTCGAGGCGTCGCACTACGACCTCAGCTATATCAAGCTCGACGGCACAATCGGCTGCATGGTCAACGGTGCCGGCCTTGCGATGGCGACGATGGACATCATCAAGCTGAACGGCGCCGAGCCGGCCAACTTCCTCGACGTCGGCGGCGGCGCCACCAAGGAAAAGGTGACGGCCGCGTTCAAGATCATCCTGAGCGACCCGAACGTGAAGGGCATCCTCGTCAACATATTCGGTGGCATCATGCGCTGCGACATCATCGCCGAGGGCATCGTTGCAGCGGCCAAGGAGGTCAATCTATCGGTGCCGCTGGTCGTTCGGCTCGAGGGAACGAACGTCGAGCTCGGCAAGGAAATCCTCGCCAACTCCGGCCTGCCGATCATCAGCGGTGAAAATCTCGGCGACGCGGCGGCGAAGATCGTCGCCGAAGTGAAGAAGGCGGCGTAAACCCATGAGCATTCTCGTCAACGCCGCCACGCGCGTCATCTGCCAAGGGTTTACCGGCAAGCAGGGGACGTTCCACTCCGAAGCCGCGATCGCTTACGGCACCAAGATGGTCGGTGGCGTCGCCCCCGGTAAGGGCGGCCAGACCCACCTCAACCTCCCGGTGTTCGACACTGTGCTCGCCGCGCGCGAGGCAACCAATGCCGACGCCAGTGTCATCTATGTCCCGCCTCTCGGGGCCGCCGATGCGATCCTTGAAGCGATCGATGCTGAAATCCCGCTGATCGTGTGCATCACCGAGGGCATTCCTGTGCTCGACATGGTCAAGGTCAAGCGCGCACTGTCGGGGTCAAAGTCGCGGCTGATCGGGCCGAATTGCCCCGGCGTGATGACGCCGGGCGAATGCAAAATCGGCATCATGCCGGGTAACATCTTCGTGAGAGGCAGCGTCGGCGTCGTGTCGCGATCGGGTACACTGACGTATGAGGCGGTTCACCAGACGACGGCCGTCGGCCTCGGCCAGACGAGCGCCGTCGGCATCGGCGGCGATCCGGTCAACGGCACCAACTTCATCGACGTCCTCGAACTTTATCTCGCTGACCCCGCGACGACCTCAATCATCATGATCGGTGAAATCGGCGGTGCAGCCGAGGAGGATGCTGCCGACTTCATCCGCCTCAACAAGGTCAAGAAGCCGATGGTTGGTTTTATCGCCGGGCGGACTGCGCCGCCGGGACGCCGCATGGGTCACGCCGGGGCAATCGTCGCCGGCGGCAAAGGCAAGGCCGAGGACAAGATCGAGGCGATGCGCCGTGCCGGTATTCGTGTGGCCGACTCACCGTCACAGCTCGGCACGACGTTGATCGAGCTTTTGCGGGGGTGAACTACCGCGGGGTGACACGCTGAACCCCCACCGGTAAGACGAACGCAACGCGCCGATCCGAGGACGTGAACGATGGACTATGAGGGCGGAGTTCCCGCGGCCGGCGATCGTGCCGGGCCGTCGTGGGGACGGAGTGATTGGCCGGCCCTGCCGACCGACGAGTTGACGCTGGCGCTTGACGCCGCCGGAATCGATCTACCGCTAAAGCCAGCCAAGGCGATCAGCGCGACCTCGCCTGCTGTCGTCCCGTCGGCTGGTGTTACGCCCGATACCGCCGCCGTCGAACGCGCCGCACAGGATTCGATCAGTGCGATGATGCTGATCCGGACGTACCGCGTTCGCGGGCACCTTGCCGCCAACCTCGACCCGCTCGGGCTGACGAAGCGCGACCTGCCCGCCGACTTGACCCCCGACTATCACGGCTTCCTTGAGGCCGACCTCAACCGCCCGATTTTCCTCGGCGGGGCGCTCGGCATGGAGCGCGGCACGATCCGTGAACTCGTGACAATCCTGCGCGCCAACTACTGCGGCAACGTCGGCGTCGAATATATGCATATCAACGATGTCGAGGAGCGCCGCTTCATCCAGGAGCGGATCGAGGGGCGCGACAAGGAAATCCAGTTTTCCGAGCTCGGCAAGAAGGCAATCCTCAACAAGCTGATCGAGGCCGAACAGTTCGAGCGCTTCCTCGGCCGCAAATATGTCGGCACCAAGCGCTTCGGCCTTGATGGCGGCGAGGCAATGATCCCGGCGATGGAGTCGATCATCAAGATCGGCGGTCAGAACGGGATCAAAGAGATCGTCTTTGGGATGCCGCACCGCGGGCGCCTCAACATGCTCGGCAACGTCATGCAGAAGCCGTTCCGAGTGATCTTCCACGAATTCAGCGGCGGCTCTTCGAACCCTGATGACGTCGGTGGGTCGGGCGATGTTAAATATCACCTCGGCACGTCGACCGATCGCGAGTTCGACGGCAATACCGTTCATCTATCGCTGACGCCGAATCCGTCGCACCTCGAGGCGGTCGACCCAGTCGTGCTCGGCAAGGTTCGCGCGATTCAGACGGTGCGTGGTGACGCCGATCATGGCGAGGTGCTACCGGTCCTGATGCACGGCGACGCGGCGTTCGCGGGGCAGGGAATTGTCGCCGAGTGCTTCGGCTTTTCGGGGCTGACCGGGTATAATACCGGTGGGTGCCTCCACTATGTCGTCAATAACCAAATCGGCTTTACCACGAGCCCCCAGTTCGCGCGTTCGTCACCCTACCCGTCCGACGTCGCCAAGATCGTCCAAGCACCGATCTTTCACGTCAATGGTGACGATCCCGAGGCCGTCACCTATGCGACTAAGGTTGCGACCGAATTCCGCCAGCGGTTCAAGCGCGACGTTGTCATCGACATGTGGTGCTATCGCCGTTTTGGTCACAACGAGAGCGACGAGCCGAGCTTCACCCAACCACTGATGTACGCCGCGATCGGGCAGCACCCGCCGGTCAGCGAGCTGTACGCCACGCGCCTGATTGCCGAGGGCGTCGTCGACGAGGCGTGGGTCGCGGCCAATATCGAGCAGTTCACTAACCGCCTTGAAGGCGATTTTGCCGCCGCAACGGGCTATAAGGCGAACAAGGCCGAGTGGTTCGAGGGCCGCTGGGCCGGGCTGGGGATGCCGAAGGACGACGTCAACGCCCGCCGCGCTGCAGAGACCGGCGTCGAGATCGACGACCTGCGCGGCGTCGGAGTGACGCTGACCGCGATCCCGGCGGCGTTCACCGTCCACAAGACGCTGGCGCGCATCCTTGATGCGAAGAAGTCGACGATCGATACTGGCGAAGGCATCGACTGGGCGACTGCCGAGGCGCTGGCGTTCGGCACCTTGCTACAGGACGGCTATGGCGTCCGCCTGTCGGGTCAGGACTCTGGGCGCGGCACTTTCAGCCAGCGCCATGCGGTGTGGGTCGATCAACTAGACGGTAGCAAATACACGCCACTCAAGTCGGTCGACGTCAAATTCGAGGTGCTCGACAGCCCGTTAAGCGAGTTTGGTGTGCTCGGCTTCGAATACGGCTATTCGCTCGCCGACCCGAAAACGCTCGTGCTGTGGGAGGGGCAGTTCGGCGACTTCGTCAACGGCGCGCAGGTGATGATCGACCAGTTCATCGCGGCGGGCGAGGCGAAGTGGCTGCGCGCGACGGGGCTCGTCATGCTGCTGCCGCACGGCTTCGAGGGCCAGGGCCCTGAACATAGTTCGGCACGGCTTGAACGCTTCCTCCAGCTGTGCGCCGAGGATAATATGCAGGTTGCGAACTGTACGACGCCGGCGAATTACTTCCACTTGCTCCGCCGCCAGATGATGCGCGATTTCCGGAAGCCGCTTATCGTGATGACGCCGAAGTCGCTGCTGCGCGCCAAGCGGGCGGTGTCGGCGCTGGCCGATATGGCGGTGGGGTCGAGCTTTCACCGCTGCCTCGACGACCTTAACCCAGTTCCCGATGCCAATGTCCGGCGGCTGATCCTGTGTTCGGGCAAGGTCTACTACGACCTGCTCGACGCGCGCGAGAAAAGCGGGCGCGACGACATGTACATCCTGCGGGTCGAGCAGCTTTACCCGTTCCCCGCCGATGTGATCGCCGAATACGCTGCCCGCTTCGCTGCGCTCGAGACGGTCGTCTGGTGCCAGGAGGAGCCGCGTAACGCCGGGGCATGGCACTTTGTCGCGCGGCCGATCGAAGACGCGATCGGTCGCCGGGCGGTCTATGCCGGGCGTGCGGCGGCGGCGGCGACAGCGACTGGGCTGCTCAAGCGCCACAACGCCGAACAGGCCAAGCTGATCGCCGAGGCGCTGGGGGCACCGCCGTCCGAGGTTCGCGCAGCGATTCGCAGCGGGCTGAAGTCGGTGCAGTCGGCCGAGTGAGCGACGACGTTCTTTGTGCCATATCCGCTTGGGCGCGGATGGCAGCAGTCATTTAGGAGCCGTTATGGCAACCGACGTCACCATCCCTGCACTCGGCGAATCGATCACCGAGGCGACCGTCGGCGAATGGCTCAAACAGCCGGGCGATCCCGTCGCCGTTGACGAGCCGATTGTCAGCCTCGAAACCGACAAGGTCGCGGTCGAGGTCCCGTCGCCGGTCGCCGGGGTGATGGGCGAGCAACTCTTTAAGGTCGGCGACATCGTCAACGTCGGCGCGTTGCTTGCGCGTATCGAAGGCGGGGTGGGGGCCCCGGCGACTGCCGTCGCGCCGATCCCGGCAGTCGTGCAAGAGGTGAAGACAGCACCAACTGCAGTGGCCGCCGCACCAACATCTACTTCCGCACCGAATTCGGCTGCACCTGCGCTGCGGTTGACGTCAACGCTCGGCGAGGCGCCGACGCTCGATACCGCCGCCACCACTTCCGGTCCGGCCATGCCTGCACCGGCAGCACACGACGATTACGACGTAATCGCCCCTGCTGTCCGCCGTCTGCTCGGCGACTATAACCTCGACCCGGCGTCAAGCACCGGAACCGGCCTCGACGGGCGGTTGACGAAGGGTGACGTCCTCGGTGCGATCGAAGCGGGGACGGCGAAGGTCATCGGCGCAGCCCATACCGCTGCCGCCACGTCGGCTGCACCTACACGCCGCGAAGAGCGCGTCCGCCTGACTCGCCTGCGGCAGACGATCGCCAAGCGACTGAAGGAGGCGCAGAACACTGCCGCGATGCTGACGACGTTCAACGACGTCGACATGACCGCCGTCATGGCGGCGCGGACGAAGTACAAGGACCTGTTCGAGAAGAAGCACGGTGTCCGCCTCGGCTTTATGTCCTTCTTCGCGAAGGCGGTCGTCCTCGCGCTGCGCGACGTGCCGTCGGTCAATGCGGCGATCGACGGCGACGAGATCGTCTTCCGCGACTATGCCGACCTCGGGATCGCTGTGTCGTCGCCGGGTGGACTGGTCGTGCCGGTCCTCAAGGACGCCGACAAATTGAGCTTTGCCGGGATCGAGAAGGCGATCGGTGATTTCGGTCGCCGCGCCCGGGACGGCAAGCTCACGGTTGCCGATATGGCGGGCGGAACCTTCACGATCACCAACGGCGGCGTCTTCGGGTCGCTGATGTCGACGCCGATCCTGAATACGCCGCAGTCGGGGGTGCTGGGCATGCACCGGATCGAGGATCGCCCGGTGGTTCGCGATGGCCAGATCGTCATCCGCCCGATGATGTACCTCGCGCTCAGCTACGACCATCGCCTCGTTGATGGGCGCGAGGCAGTGACTTTCTTGGTCGCGGTCAAGGAAGCGATTGAGGATCCTGCCCGCCTGTTGATCGACCTATGAGCGGGGTGCTGCGCCCCCCGTGGTCGGCGTGCCCGAGCATCCCAGCGGGTTCGATCAGGCGGCGAATGGGCCGGGTTAAGAGTATTTGGAAACCTTTGCCGACTGGTTTGTCACACTGGCTTCTACCGAAAAAGCGTCATACGGGGTGACTCGCCTCGTGCCTGTCGGTTGGGCGGGCTTTTTTCCAACGTGGAAGCCGGGAACAGACAATGCCTGATTTCGACTTCGACTTAGTAGTAATTGGCTCTGGCCCCGGCGGGTACGTCGCCGCGATCCGTGCGGCGCAGCTTGGGTTGCGCACCGCGTGCGTCGAGAAGCGCGACCGGCTCGGGGGCACGTGCCTCAACGTGGGCTGTATCCCGTCGAAATCGCTCCTCCATGCGAGCGAGTTCTATGACGAGGCCAAGGGCGGGCATCTGACCAAATTCGGCATCACTTTCGCCTCGGTCGACCTCGACGTTGGCGCGATGATGGCGGAGAAGGACAAGGCGGTGAAGGAACTTACCGACGGCGTCGCCTTCCTATTCAAGAAGAACAAGGTCGAGTGGATCAAGGGCGCGGGCAGCTTCGCCAACGCCACGACGCTGATGGTCGGCGACCGGCGCATTACCGCGAAAAACTTCATTATCGCGACGGGATCGGAGGTGCTTCTTCTTCCGGGTATGGTCCCCGACGGCGAGGTGCTTGTCACGTCGACGGAGGCGCTCGCGCTGCCGACGGTGCCAGGGCATCTGGTGGTCATCGGCGGAGGTTATATCGGGTTGGAAATGGGGTCGGTGTGGCGGCGGCTCGGCGCAAAGGTCACCGTGATCGAATACGCCGACCGAATCGTGCCGGCGATGGACGCCGAGATCGGGACGGCTTTCGCCAAACTGATGACGAAGCAGGGTATGGTCCTGTGCACGGCGACGAAGGTCGTGGAGGCGCGGCGGGAAGGCGCGGGCGCGATCGTGGTCGTCGAGCCCGCTGCCGGGGGACCCCGCGAGGAGATCGCCGCCGACGTTGTCTTGCTGTCGATCGGGCGGCGGCCGAACACCGACCGCCTCAACCTAGAAGCCACCGGGCTGGCGCTCGACGACCGCGGGAGGGTGCCGATCAACCCCGACTTCTCGACGAGCGTTCCCGGCATCTGGGCGATCGGCGACGTCGTCGTCGGGCCGATGCTCGCGCACAAGGCCGAGGACGAGGGTATCGCCGCAGCCGAAAACATCGCGGGCCTCAATGGGCTGGTCGACCACACCGTCATCCCGGCGGTCGTTTACACCCACCCCGAAGTCGGCAGCGTCGGGCGGACCGAGGAGGAGCTAACGGCGGCAGGTGTCTCGTACAAGGTCGGCAAGTTCCAGTTCGCCGCCAACAGCCGCGCCAAGGCGAACCGCGACACCGATGGCTTCGTCAAGGTTCTCGCCGACGCCGCGACCGACCGGGTGCTCGGCGTCCATATCATAGGCAGCGAGGCGGGGACGATGATCGCTGAGGCGGCGCTGGCGATGTCGTTCGGCGCGTCGAGCGAAGACATCGCTTACACCTGCCATGCGCACCCAACGCACTCGGAGGCGCTCAAAGAGGCAGCGATGGCGGTAACGGGCAAGCCAATCCATATGTGATGGAGTGTCGACCATCGATCATGCGCCGTCCTTTGCTGCGCAGGTTGTACATACCGAGCAGGCTGGTCGCGAGCTGAACGCGAGCGTTGTCGCGCATTTCAGTTGCCGTTTCGATGCCATCAAGAATGTTGATCGACATGCCCACCGCATTGGTTCGTTCGAGGATAATGACCAACTCAATTGCCTACGCCATAGTTGAGTGTTAAATACGTAGGGAGGTTCCGCCGATGGCCTGAACGACGATGCCAGCGATGGCGGTGAGTATAGCGGCAGTATCCCTCACAGGATGATCGAAAGCTTGCCAAATCCCGGCGGCGACTAGGCCCGTGCCGACGATCATCATAAATACCGTCAGATAGAAGATCAACGACACCTGACGGACATTGCGATCGAGGTAAGCTTTAAGCTTTAATTGCGCGAGCTGCCACGCGAGTTTCGGTTTGGCCGGTTCGTTCCGCGATTGCTCTTCGAGTTCGTTGACGATTTGAGTTTGTCGCAGCTGTCTGAGGTACTCGAAGCTCGCAGTGGCAAAATTCGGCGCGATTGTTGAAGCAAAAGTGTGGCGATGCCGACCACTACGGACCTCTTCGGCGAGACCTGACCGAAGATCGCAGCGATTGCGACTGTGAGGGCAGCAAGCACGCCAAAGCCAGCGATGTAGACAAAACCCGGTCCTACGGCTTCCCGTTTCTGACGAGATCGAACACCTTATACCAAGGCTCTTGGTTTCTGACTCTTCGGGGGATTCCCAATCTGGTGGTAATCTGATTCAACATCGCGAGCTTTGGGAGGATTGCGATGGCG
>JAYTXW010000084.1:0-2198 GCA_043742745.1 Sphingomonadaceae bacterium | reverse complement strand
GGGGAAAGGGGTGTTTCTAAACTGACGGTGTGACGCGCGGCGGTGCTGTTTTACGACGTCGCGTGCATATCAAGCCAGATTCATCCAGACGGTCTTGCTATAGAGATACTCCTCGACATGTCGCTGGCCGCCCTTCACGCCGTAACCGCTCATTCCCAGTCCCTCGGATTGCACCGTCGACTCGGTCGTGCCGTAGCAATTGACCCACATCATGCCCGCGCGGACGTCACGAGCGACGCGGTGGGCGGTGCCGACGTCGCGGGTCCAGACTGCGCCGCCGAGGCCATATTGCGTGTCGTTTCCAAGCCGAATGGCTTCTTCCTCGGTGTCAAACGCGATGACCGAGGCGACGGGGCCGAAAATCTCTTCGCGCGCGGTGCGCATGTCGTTGGTCATCCCCGACAAGACGGTCGGCGGCACGAAGAAGCCCTCGGCCAGATCGCCGCCGAGCCGTTCGCCGCCCGACGCCACCGTTGCCCCTTCGGCACGGGCGATGTCGAAATAATCGGTGACTGTGCTCAGCTGTTTGCTCGACACCAATGGACCGAGTTGGGTTGCGGGGTCGAGGCTGTCGCCAACTTTGATCGTCCTGCTGAATGCCGCAAGACGCTCGACGAATTCGTCGTAGATTGGGCGCTGCACGAAGACCCGCGTTCCCGCATAGCAAATCTGGCCGCTATTGTTGAAACAACCCATGCCCGCGCCGGGCACCGCGCGCTCTAGATCGGCATCGGCAAAGATGATGTCGGGTGACTTGCCGCCAAGTTCGACCGCGACCCGCTTCATATTGCCCGCCGACGCTTCGATGATCCGGCGGCCGGTTGCGGTGGATCCGGTGAAGGCGATTTTGTCAACATCGGGATGTGCGGCAAGCCGCGCGCCGGCGGTCGACCCCTTGCCGGTCACGACGTTGACAACGCCGTCGGGGAGGCCTGCCTCCTGCATGATCTCGGCAAAGCGCAGCACGCCCAACGAGGCGTCCTCGGCGGGCTTGAGCACCAGCGTGCAGCCGGTCGCAAGCGTCGGGCAGACACTCCACAATTGCGAGATCAGCGGCCCGTTCCACGGGATGATACCGCCGACGACTCCGAGCGGGGCACGAAGCGTGTAGCTGAACATGTCACCGGGAAAACTGTTGTGCGGTGTCGTGCCCGCCAGCGCCACCGCCTGCCCGGCGTAGAAGCGCAGGGCTTGAACGATCCAGCGCTTGTAGGTGCTGGTCCGCGCAATCGGTGCGCCCATGTCGAGCGTTTCGAGGATGCACAGGTCATCGAAGCGGCGCTCGAGCGTATCCGCGATGTTCAGCATCAACGCCTGCCGGTCGAATGGCTTAAACTTTCCCCACTGCCCCTCGAACGCGGTGCGTGCGGCAGCGACCGCACGGTCGACGTCCTCCGCACCGCCCTCCGCCAGCTGCGCGATGACCTTGCCGGTCGCCGGGTTCACGCTGTCGAATGTCTCGCCCGACAAGGCGTCGACCCAATGGCCGCCGATCAGCAGCCGCTTCGGCTTGCCGTCGAGGAACGGGTGGGCGCGTTCGATCATGCGAAGACCATCTCCGCCTTGACCGGTTCGTTCGCCTTGGTGATTTCTGCCCCCACCTGCACGTGGCAAGAGGGGCAAGCGAAGCGGCGAAGTACAATCGGCTCATCTACAAAATGGGCCGGATCGACATTCGACGGAATCGTCGTCGCCGGCGACTCGTTCATCAGCGCGGCTGTCTTGTAATCGCCGCCATAGCCGCAATAACGATGGCCGCACTTGTCGCAGGCGAGAACGCGTTCCCCGTCCTGATCGACCGCAGCAATATAAGCGTGAATGCGTCGTGATGGCTCGCCCGTCGCCGGGATTGCCGGCGAGTCGTCATTGACGCCCGACGCGTGCCACGATGCACGTTCACCATGCAGCCTGTTACGCAGTGCTTCGGTTGCGGGCTCATCGACGGTTCCGTCGGACGCCAGCGCCACGCCGTAGATCGATGTCGCGGCATCGACTGACGTGTAACCAAGGTCGACATCCCGCGCGACGCGAACCGGCTCGCGCAACAGCGGGTCGCCGTAGCCCCCGCCGCCGCCGGTCCGAATCTCCATCACGTCGCCCGCATCGAGCGCGGCTCCATTCGATTTCGCACGCAGCGGCTCGGTCCGCTCGGCCTTCAGATCGTAGATGCTGCCCGGGACGATCCGGTTGCGCGCCTT
>JAYTXW010000083.1:0-5429 GCA_043742745.1 Sphingomonadaceae bacterium | reverse complement strand
GTCCCGGCGACGTAATCGTACATGTTCTTGATCTTCTGCGTGTCGTAGACCGTCAGTCCGGCGAACACGAGAACACCGACGATTGACACGATCAGGTCGAGCGCGCTCGAGCGCAGGAACATATTGGCGATCATCGCGACCAGGATGCCGACGACACCCATCATCAGGAACTTGCCGACGCCGCCAAGGTCGCGCTTGGTCGTATAGCCATACAAGCTGAGCGCGGCGAACGACGCCGACGTCGCGAGAAAGGTCGTCGCGATCGACCCGCCAGTATAGCGCAGGAAGATCGTCGACAGCGACACGCCCATAAGCGCCGCATAGCCCCAGAAGATCGCCTTCGCCGAGGTTTCCGACAGGCGGTTGATCCCGGCGTTAAGCCAGATCACGAGCCCGATCGGCGCGAACATAACGATATACTTGAGGAAGCCCGGCTGGAGGAAGACCTGCGCGGCGAGGCTATTCTCGCCGCCGCGCGCCATGAACAGCGCGACGATACCGGTAAGCAGAATGCCGCTCGCCATCGTGTTGTAAACAGACAGCATGTAGCTCCGCAGCCCGGCGTCGTAGACTGCCGGGGCGGCGACCGGCGGCGCGTAGGTCGCGCGGGGGTCGAACGGATTGGCCATCACACTTCTCCTTCGCCGACGACAAGCCACCAGCGTTAGCAGCAATATCGGCGCTTTATGGCAGGGATTCAAGCGGCGTCGCGACGCGGCGAACTCGTGACGCTACAAAGTCCGCAAGACTGCATTCGGACGCGCCGACAGCGCCGCCCACGACCCCGCCAGTCCGAGCAGCACCGTCACGCCAGCACCGATTCCGACCGTCGCCACGACCGGCCCCCACGCCGGCGCCCATTCGAGCGCGAGCGTCCGCGTGACGACATACCACCCGGCCGCCGTCCCCAGCACCAGCGCCAGACCCGCGACGATCAGCGCCAGCACCCCGTATTCGAGCAATGTCGCCGCCGCGACCTGACCCCGTGTCGCGCCAAGCACCTTGAGCAGTACCGCGTCATACGTCCGTGCCCGCCTGCTCGCGGCGAGCGCGCCGATCAGCACGGCGATTCCGGCGGCGACCGTCACCGCCGCCGCCGCGCGGACCGCCGTCGCAAGCTGACCGAACAGCGCCGCCACCTGGCCGATGACGTCCTTGACGCGGACGAGAGATGCGGTCGGCAGGTCGCGCCCGACGCGCGCGGCAAAGGCGCTTTCCTGATCGGGCCGCAGCGCGACGGTTGCCATCCAACTGTGGGGGGCGCCTTCCAGCGTCCCCGGCGCGAACAGGATCGCGAAGTTGAAGCCGAACGACCGCCAGTCGATCTTGCGGAACGACGCAATCCGCGCGGTGATGTCGACGCCCAACACCCCGATCGTCAGCGTGTCGCCGATGTGCAGGCCGAGCGCGGTCGCCGCATCCTGGTCGATCGATACCAGCGGTGGGCCGGCATAATCGGCGGGCCACCATTTTCCGGCGGTCAAGACATTATGCTCGGGGAAGGTCGCGGCATAGCTCAGCCCGCGGTCGCCGCGCAGGATCCACGCGCCGTCGGCCACCTTGAGCCGCGCGACGGGCACACCGTTGACCGCCGTCACCGGCCCGCGCAGCGACGGCACGGTGCGTAACGTCGCTCCCGTCGGAACGTCGCGGGTGAAGGCGGGCAGACCATCGGTTGGAATGTCGATGGCGAAGAAGCTCGGCGCGCGCGCGGGGACGGCGTCGGCAAGCTGGCGGCTGAGGTTGGTCTCGATAACGCTCAGCGTCGCGAACAGCGTCAGCCCGAGGCCGAGCGCAACGACAAGCTGCCGCGTTAACGCTCCCGGACGGTGGAGGTTGGCGAGCGCAAGGCGGGTGAGGACGCCGCGCGGACGCGGTGCGCGCGACGCAAGCCAGCCGATACCCGCCGCGAGCGCGGTCAGCACGCCAAGCAAGGCGACCGCAGCGGCGATGAAGACGGCGGCGAAGATGGGATCGTCGGCCTGCCCAACCGCGAGAGCAGTGACGCCCGCCCCCGCCGCCAGCACCAGCGCGACCGCGCCGACGCCCGGCCAGCGCGGCGGCTCGACCGTATCGCGGAGCAACCGCGCGGCGGGCAGGTCGCGCGCGCGGACCAGCGGGATAACCGCGAAACCGGCGGCGATGAGAAGGCCATAGGCACCCGCCGTCACCAGCGGCAGCGGGTATACCCCAAGCGCGGGAGGGACTGGCAGCGCGTCGCCGGCGGCCGCAACGATCACCCACGGCACCGCCGCGCCGAGCCCTGCACCGACAGCGACCGCAGCCAGCGCGACCAACCCGATCTGAAGGCCGTAGCTAGCGAAGATCGTCCCCGACCCCGCCCCCATTGCCTTGAGGCTAGCGATCGTCGTCGACTTCGCCACGAGATATGCGGTGACGCCGTTGCCGACCCCGACCCCGGCGACGACGAGCGCGGTCAGCCCGACGAGCGTCAGAAACTGGCCGAGGCGGTCGATGAACTGTCGCGTTCCCGGAGCGCTGTTGCGCCGGTCGGTGACGGCCCAACTCGTGGCTGGGACGGCTGCCTTGAGCGCGCGCGTCGCGGCGTCGGGGGTGACGGTCGCGGGCAGCTTCACGCGGTAGCTCGCGCGGAACAGGCTGCCGGGTTCGAGCAACCCCGTCGCGGGCACGTCGGCGCTGCGCATCAGCAGGTGCGGGCCAAAGCCGAAGCCGTCGCCGGTCGCGTCGGGTTCGGTGGCGATGACGCCGGCGACGAGGAAGGTCGCCGCGCCGACGGTCAGCCGCCCGCCGCGGACCCGCCCGGTCAATGCAGGATCGATCGCGACACTGCCCGCCGCCAGCCGTGCCCCGTTCGCCAAGGTCAGCGTGCCATATAACGGATACGCCACGTCGACCGCCTTGACCTCGGCCAGCACCCGGTTGTCGCCCGCACCGACCATCGCGCGGAGGCGAATGACCTCCGATACCCCGCCGAGACGCGCGAGCGCCGCGCGTTCCGGGTCGCTCGCGCGGCGCTGCGTCAATGTCGCGGCAAGATCGCCCCCAAGGATGGCCTGCCCGTTATCGGCGAGGCCGTGGTCGATCGCTGCACTCAGGCTGCCCACCCCCGCCAGCGCCGCGACGCCAAGGACGAGGCAGATCGCAAGCAGGCGTAGGCCGCTCAGGCCGCCGCGCAGTTCGCGCAGCGCGAGGCGAAGGGATATCATATAATCCGGCCATCGCGCATCTCGATCACCCGCCCGCACCGCGCCGCCAGCGTCGTGTCGTGGGTGATGAGCACCAGTGTCGTCCCCGTCTCCGCCGCCTGCGCGAACAACAGGTCGACGATGCCCGCCCCCGTCGCAGCATCGAGATTGCCGGTCGGTTCGTCGGCGAACAGGATCGCGGGGCGGCACGCGGTTGCGCGCGCAATGCCGACGCGCTGCTGCTCGCCACCCGATAGCTGGCCGGGATAATGGCCGAGGCGATCGCCGAGGCCGACGGCGATCAGCTCGGCCGCCGCCGCAACGCGGGCGTCGCGCCGTCCGGTGAGTTCAAGCGGGACGGCGACATTCTCGATCGCGGTCATCGTCGGGATTAGGTGGAACGCCTGCAACACGATGCCGATCCGCCCGCGCCGCGCCCGCGCCAACCCGTCCTCGTCCAATGCCGAGAAATCCGCGCCCGCGACGCTGACCGACCCCGACGTCGCGCGTTCCAGTCCGCTCAGAACCGCCATCAGCGACGATTTGCCCGACCCCGACGGCCCCAGGATCGCGAGATGTTCACCCGCCGCCACATCGAGGTCGATGCCGCGCAGAACGTCGACGGCGGCGTCGCCGCGCCCGAGGCGCAGGGTGACATCGCGCGCGGTTATGGCGATAGGGTCGGTCATGGAATTCCCGAAAGGACGGACGATGCCGGCACAATACGGCAGACGGCGGACAGTTTACCACCTGGGCGTCGCGGCGGCGGTCGTGATGGCGGCGCCTGTTATGGCCGCGCCCGAGAAGCTGATCCTTGCGTTCGGCGATTCGTTGACGGCGGGATATATGCTTCCCCCTAGTGACGGTTTCGCCCCGCAGTTACAGGCGGCGCTGCGCACCAAGGGGGTCGCCGCCACGGTCCATAATGCGGGGGTGTCGGGCGACACGACGGCGGCGGGGCGCGCGCGGCTAAACTGGGTGCTGACGGGCCTCAAAGCCAAGCCCGACCTGGCGATCGTCGAGCTCGGCGCAAACGATATGTTGCGCGGTCAGCCGGTGGCGGCGGCGAAGGCCAATCTCGACGCGATCCTGACCGAGTTGAACCGGCGCCACATCCCCGTCCTGCTCGCCGGGATGTACGCCTCGCCCAACCTCGGGCGGGTCTATGCCACCGAATTCAACGCCATGTACCCGGCGCTGGCGAAGGCGCGCGGCGCGGTGCTGTACCCGTTTTTTATGGCGGGCGTCGTCGGCGTGCCGGGCCTTCATCTCGGCGATGGGCTGCATCCGACCAAGGCGGGCGTCGCGGTTATCGTCCATAAAATTCTGCCGGTCGTCACCGCAGCGCTGGCTCACTAAGGCCCGACAATGATGTTTCTTGGCTGCGAACTCACGCCGTCACGTTGATTTAGCACACGATTTCGATCGATGGTGCAGTAACAACCGCGTACCGACTATCCTAAAATTAAGACTCCGACATTATTAGTTAATGCGACCTTAATTACGCTTGCATTGTCGCAAAGCATGTTATAGAAACATTAACTATTGAAGCGCGGCCGCATGGGGCAGCCGCGCGAAACGGGGTTTCTCTCGCATGATCACCAGCCTCCGCCTTGCCGCGACCGCCGCTGCGCTCGCCATCTCCACTGTCGCCAGCGCCGTCGTCCCGTTCGACGTCCGCTACGAATCGGAAAAGCCCGGCCTGCAGAACACGACTGCAACTTTCTCGGTCGGCGGCGTCGAGACATTCGATAAGCTCGACGTCGTCGACCAGACCTCGTTCAAGACGGCTTTTGGTACCAGCGGCGAGATCGTCGGCGTCTATCGCAACGTCCAGATCAACGCGGCCGACCAGTACGGCGGTGCCAACGGCGAGGGCAATTATGCCGTCACCTTTTCGGAAAAAGGCTATTCGCTCGATCTCTATTCGACCATCAAGGGCGGAGTGAACTATTTCGGATTTTGGTTGTCGGCTCTCGATCATGGCAATCAGGTTTCGTTCTACAGCAAGGACATATTGCTGTTCACGTTCGACCCGACCGACGTGCTGAAGGCAGTCGAGAAGAACGGCGACGCCAAGAAATATTACGGCAACCCGAACGAGAAGTTCGCCGGCCAGAACACGGGCGAGCCGTACATCTTCCTCAACTTCTTCAACGATGGCGGCAGCTTCGACAAGGTCGTCTTCCAGGAGACCCCGGAGCGTGGCGGATATGAATCCGATAACCACACCGTCGGCCACTTCCTGACGAAGGGCACCGG
>JAYTXW010000082.1:0-14024 GCA_043742745.1 Sphingomonadaceae bacterium | reverse complement strand
CAGCAGGTCGGCGGCATCGACTGCGCGCCGGTCAGCGGCGAGATCACCTATGGCCTCGAGCGGCTGGCGACGTACATCCAGGGCAAGGATTCGGTCTATGACCTCGCCTATAACGACACGCTAACATACGGCGACGTCTTCCGCGAAAACGAGCGCGAGTTCAGCGCGTACAGCTTCGAAGCGGCGAACACCGACCTGTTGTTCAAGCAGTTCGCCGACGCGCGCGCGGAATGCGAAGCATTGGTCGGCCGCGCCTTGCCCCTCCCCGCCTACGACCAGGCGATCAAGGCGAGCCACATCTTCAACCTGTTGAACGCGCGCGGCGTCATCAGCGTCGCCGAGCGCGCGGCGTATATTGGCCGCGTCCGCGACCTAACCAAGGCGGTATGCGAAGCGTGGGTCGCGAAGAACGCCGAGCGTTGGGGCGTCGGGACGTGATTGTTTCCGCCATCGCGTGCCCCCACCCTAACCCTCCCCACTCTCCGCTTCGCCGGGGGGGAGGGGACCAGCGTTCCCCCACCCCAGCCCTCCCCACTCTCCGCTGCGCGGGGGGGGAGGGGGCAGTGTTGCCCGCGTTCCCGCCATGCTAACCCTCCCCTCCCTCCTCGACGCGCTTGTCCCGGTCATGCGCGCGGCGGGCGCGGTGATCGAGGAAGTGCGGATTGCCGGGTTCGTCACGCGCGGCAAGGCCGACGGATCGTCCGTGACCGAGGCTGACGAGGCCGCCGAGACGCTGATCGTCGCCGCACTTGCCCGCCTCGACACCGCGCCGATCGTTGCCGAGGAGGCGCACGCCGCCGGTTACCGCGCGGTTGCCGCCGACCGCTTCTGGCTGATCGACCCGCTCGACGGCACGCGCGACTTCATCGCCGGACGCGCCGCTTATTCGGTCAATATCGGGTTGATCGACGACGGCGTCCCCGTGCTCGGGCTGGTCCTCAGCCCCCGCGACGGCATCCTGTGGGCCGGGGCGGCGGGGCACGGCGCATTCCGCCAGCGCCCGGGCGGAGCGCGCGAAGACATCGTCGTCCGCCACGGCCATGTCCCGCCGACGGTCGTCGTCAGCCACAGTCACCTCGACGACGCGACCAAGGCGTATCTTGCGCGGCTGGGTCTGGTCGAACTGGAACCGGCGGGGTCGAGCCTCAAATTCTGCCGCCTCGCCGAAGGATCGGCCGACGTCTACCCGCGCTATGGCCCGACGATGGAATGGGACACCGCTGCCGGCGACGCGGTTCTGCGCGCGGCGGGCGGGACGATGATCGGGCCGTCGGGGCGGGCGTTTGCCTATAACAAGCCGGAACATCGCAACGGCGCGTTTCTCGCGGTCGGCGACGCCCGCCTGCTCGCGACGCTGCCGCCGCTTTAACGCGGCGGCGCTACGTGCACGATCCGGCGACCATTTCGATCTGCAGCGTCGCGTGGCCAATCCCGAAATCACGCGCCAGAACGCGCCCGGCGTCGCACAGGAACGCATCGCCCGGATGCCCGCCGGGGCACAGCAGGTGCGCGGTCAACGCCGTCTCGGTCGTGCTGACCGGCCAGATATGGACGTGGTGGACGTGTGCGACTCCCGGCAGCGCGGCGAGGCGCGCGGTGACCGCGTCGAGCTCGACGCCCGGCGGAACCCCTTGCAGGGCCATGCGAACCGCGTCGCGGAGCAGCCCCCATGTGCCCGCGACAATGACCGCGCCGATCACGAGGCTGACGACGGGGTCGAGCCACGTCCAGCCGGTCGCCAGGATGACGAACCCGGCGACGACAACTCCGGCGGAGACGACGGCGTCCGACAGCATATGCGCGAATGCGGCGCGGACGTTGAGATCGCCGTTTCCGCGCGAAAACAACCACGCAGTGAAGCCGTTGACCGCAATCCCGGCGGCGGCGACGGCGATAACGGTGACCCCGGCAACCGGCTGCGGATCGATCAGCCGCTGGACCGATTCCCACGCAACCGCGCCGATCGCGACGAGCAATAACACGGCGTTGAACAGCGCCGCGAGGATCGACGATCCCTGCAAGCCATAGGTGAAACGGACCGTCGCTGCGCGTTTGGCGAGGCGTGTCGCCCCCCACGCCGCGGCAAGGCCGGCAACATCGGACAGGTTGTGCCCCGCATCGGCAAGGAGGGCGACCGAGTTGGCGGCGATACCGTACCCCGCCTCGACGACGACAAAGCCGAGATTGACGACGATGCCGATGGCAAACGCGCGGCCGAAATCGGTTGGTGCCGGGCCGTGATCGTGGCGGTGGCCGAGCCCGGCGAACCAGCCGCGCAGGCCGGTGGCGTGGTCGTGGTCGTGGTCGTGGTCGTGGTGATGGCCATGATCGTCACTGCCGCCCCGGGGTGCGGCGTGGCGATGCCCGACGTCGGTCGATTCATCGGTCATGCGGCGAGGTCTGCCTCTGGAATCGCGAACAACAGGTCGGCCCCGCGCGTCACCGGACCGAGGAGCGCGGTCGCTTGTGGCACGATCTGTTCGGCGAAGAAGCGCGCGGTGACGATCTTGGCGCGAAGGAACGCGGCGTCGCCGTTCCCGCCCGCCAGCCGCTCGGCCGCCGCCACCGCCTGCCGCGCGAGCAACCAGCCGCCGACGGTGATGCCGAAGATCTTCAAATACGGCGTCGCCCCCGCCGCCGTGTCGGTCAGCGCGGCGGCATCGCGGTTGCCGGTCAGCCACACCGTTGCGCTCTCCAGCGCGGCGAGGGCGTCGTCGAGATAGGGCTTGAGCGTCGCCAGATCGCCCTTCGGCGGCAGGTCGCGGATGTCCTGCCGCATCTCGGCGAACAGCGCCCGGCAGTGCGCGCCGCCGTCTTGTCCCAGCTTGCGCCCAACAAGGTCGAGCGCCTGGATGCCGTTGGTCCCTTCATAGATCGGGGCGATGCGGGCGTCGCGCAGGTGTTGCGCCGCGCCGGTTTCCTCGACAAAGCCCATGCCGCCGAACACCTGGATGCCCAGGCTCGCCATCTCGACGCCGCTGTCGGTGCACCACGCCTTGGTCACCGGAGTCAGCAGGTCGGCGCGGCCAGCAGCGGCGGCGGCTGAAGTATCGCCTGCGGCAGCGTTGGCGGCATGGGCACGGTCGACGGCGGCGGCGGTGAAATAGGTCAGCGCGCGCGCGGCCTCGGTCGTCGCCTTCATCGTCATCAGCATCCGGCGGACGTCGGCGTGTTCGACGATCCGCACCGGCGCCCCGCCCAGTCCGAACTTCGCCGACTGGACACGGTCGCGGGCGAAGGCGAGGGCACCTTGATACGCGCGCTCGGCAATCGCGACGCCCTGCAGCCCGACGTTGATGCGGGCGTGGTTCATCATCGTGAACATCGCCCGGATGCCGCCGCCCTCCGCCCCCACCAGAAACGCAACACACCGACCATGCTCACCAAAAGCCATCGTGCACGTCGGCGAAGCGTGGATGCCGAGCTTGTGTTCGACCCCGACCGCGCGCAGGTCGTTGCGGACGGTGAAGTCGCCATTCGCGTCGGGCAGGAACTTCGGCGCGAGGAACAGCGATAGCCCCTTCGTCCCCGGCGGCGCATCAGGCAGGCGCGCAAGAACGAGGTGGACGATGTTGGCGGCGCAGTCGTGTTCGCCCCATGTGATATAGATTTTGCTGCCATCGAGCCGGTAGCTGCCATCGGCGTGCAGCGTCGCCCGCGTCCGCAGCGCGCCGACGTCGCTCCCGGCCTGCGGCTCGGTCAGGTTCATCGTGCCGGTCCACTCGCCGGTGATCAGCCGCGTCAGATAAGTTTCCTGCAATTCGCGACTGGCATGGCCCTGCAACGCCTCGATCGCGCCCTGGCTCAACATCATGCACAGGCTGAACGCCATGTTGGCGCTCGTCAGCTGCTCCTGCACCGCGCACGCGAGCACGAACGGCAACCCCTGCCCGCCACATTCAGGCTTCGCCCCCAGCCCGGCCCAGCCACCCTCGACATAGCGCGCATAGGCATCGGCGAACCCGGGCGGCAGCGTCACGACATCGTTCGCCAGCCGCGCGCCGGCCTTGTCGCCGACCGCGTTGAGCGGCGCGAAGACGTTCGCCGATAGCTTCGCGGCTTCATCGAGAATGGCATCGACCATGTCGGGGGTTGCGCCGTCGAAGCCGGGCAGCGCGGCAAGGCCGGGCAGATCGGCGACGGTGTCGAGGACGAACCGCTGTTCGGCGGTGGGCGCGGCATAGGTCATGGCTGGATCTCGCGAGCGTCAGGCGGCGCGTTCGTAGCGCGCGACGTGGATCGTGTCTTCCCGTTTGCGCGCCTCGGCGACCTCCCAACTGGTTTGCATCCGTAACAACGTATCCATCTTGACGCCGAACGCCTTTTCAATCCGGAGCGCCATATCGGGCGACAATCCGCCGCCACAGTTTACGAGCGTCGACAGCGCCTGTCGGGTCACACCCAGAATACGGGCACCGGCAGAGACGCTGAGTTCGTTCCCTTCAAGAATTTCCTGAACGAATTCACCGATATGACAGGGATGCATCATCGCCATTTTCCTCAATGATAGTCTTCCAGATCGATCGCTCGAATTTCAACCGTTGCCTAATCCACCATGAAGGTCAGACGCCAGTTCGCGGTGACGTGCAGGCTCCAGCGGCCATCGCTGAGGCGATGACTTTTCCAGAACTGCAGCCATCGCAGTTCGTCTTCGCGCCGCATTTCGCCGAGAAATGTCAGTTGCCGACGCAGCTTCGTGACAAGCCGCCGACCGAGCTTCGCCGCATCGTCATCCGCGTAAAATGCGGCAAGCCCCTTGTGCAGAGAACCGACCAGCTTCAACACCTGCAACATATGGCAAAGAGTGCCGCCTGTCAAGTGACGGGCGACAGATAACAGCTGCTACATCAGCCGCCGCCCGACCCAGACGACGCGACCGATGACTGCCACCGTCGCCGGGTCGCAGTCGTCCCAACTTGGATAGGCGTCGTTGTCGCTGCGGATCGCCAGCCGCCGCGTCGCGGGATTGACCGACAGGCGTTTAACCAGCAGCGCGTCGTCGGTCCGCAGGACATAGATGCCATCCCGCAACCGCTCGCGGTCGTCGGTGTCGACGAGAATGTTGTCGCCATCGGCGAGCGTCGGCAGCATCGAATCGCCTTCGACCTGGATAACCGAAAGCGCCTCGGGCCGCCCGCTCGCGACGCTCCGCACCCAGGTCGACTGAAAGGCAAGGATGGCCTGTGGGCTTTCAAGCCCCGGCTCCGCCCCAACGCCGGCCGATGCCGCAATGTCGAGGTGGGGGATCAGGACATAGTCCCCTGCCATTGCCGCGCCGGGGCGTGACGTGACGGCGCGCCCGACATGGTCGTCGGGGCCGCCGAGCAGGCGTTCCGAAATCCCGTAGTGCTTCGCCAGCTTGCGTCGGTCGTCCTCGCTCAACCGGCGGGGAACCCCCTTTTTCAGGAATTGCTGCACATAGGTCGGGTTGCGCCCGAGCAGGCGCGACAGCGAGGCATAGTCGTCGCCGCGTTCGGCGATCAACGCATCGAGACGAAGGCGGATGGCAAGCGCGTCCATGGGAACTACCTCGGAGTTTCTTAACGACATATAAAGTTGTTTTTTACCTAGACAAGTAGGAATTCACTTCGCATCTTAGCCCTCAAGCGAATCGAGAGGGGAGAAACGATGTCGAGTTTGTTGTTTCAGGTTGAACGGTGTCTGCGTCGCCAAAACATGACGGCGTCGCGCTTTGGGCGCGATTTCGCCGGTGATCCCCGCTTTGTATTTGATTTACGTGAAGGGCGCGAGCCACGGCCGCGCACCGCCGCGCGTGTCCTTGCGTTTATTGCCGCCGGCGCCCCGGGTCAGCGGCGGTGAAGCCCCAAGTCAGCCGCGCGCAGGGCCGCCTCATCCGCACGATTGGTTTATACCTATGAGAAATTGGTAAAAGTTCAGGGACAGATGATATTTACGGCGGCCTGGTCGTCGAACAGATCGTGTCGAACCCGTGGTCGAGCCTGACCTTTACCGGCGAACGGCATCGGCTGTCGCTACGTCTGCCGGGAATGGGTCATGCCGCAAGCGATATCGACTTCGCCACGCTCGCCGTGCCGGGGCGGATCGTTGCGGTTCGCGACGCAATATGGGCGGTCGTCGACGGCGACGTCGTGCTCAAGCTCGACCTGCTCGAGCTGGCGGAAGAAAAAGAAATCTTTTCGTCGCGGTGACGTTAGCGTGACCTTCACGTCCGTCTTAACCCAACTGGTCACAGGGAACCGAAACCGGCGGCGTAACGTTCGACCGCGATGCTAACTTATGGGGACGCGACTGCGACCGGGATCACGCGGCAGCGACGCGGGAAACGCTGGCACTATCTCGCGCCCGGCGGCGACCGGATCGCCGACATGGCCGAAATCGCGCGCCTCGACGCGCTTGCCGTGCCCCCCGCCTATGACCGCGTGTGGTTCAGCCCCGACCCCGGCGCGCACCTCCAGGCGACGGGCTTCGACGCGCGCGGGCGCAAGCAGTATCGCTATCACCCTGACTTCCGGGCCGGACGTGAGGCCGACAAATACGACCGCTGCCTCGGCTTCGGCGCGGCGCTCCCCAAGGTCCGCGCCGCCGTCGCCCGCGACATCGCCGTGCGTGGGATCGGCCGCGACAAGGTCATCGCCGCGGTCGTCCGGCTCCTCGATTCGGGCCATATCCGCGTCGGCAACGACTGCTACGCCCGCGCCAACGACAGCTACGGCGCGACGACCTTGCTCAACAAACATGGCGAAGTCCGGGGCAACAAGGTCAAACTCGAATACCGCGGCAAGTCGGGCAAGACCCAACGCGTCGTCATCGCCGACGCCAGCCTCGCCAAGATTGTCCGCCGCTGCCACGACCTGCCGGGGCAAGCGTTGTTCCAATACGCCGGCGACGATGGCGAACCACGCCGCATCGGCTCGGGCGACGTCAACGCCTATATCAAAGCAGCAATGGGCGACGACTTCTCAGCCAAGCACTTCCGGACATGGGGCGCGAGTGTGATCGCCTTCGCCGCGATCCGGGCGGGCGTCGCGACACTCAAGGAGATGCTCGTCCCTGTCGGCGCCGCGCTGGGCAACACCCCGGCGATCAGCCGCAAAAGCTATGTCCACCCGGCGTTGATCGCGGCGATGACCGACGGTGGGGCGGCGGCGATCACCGCGATGAAGCTGCCGCGACCAACGACGTATCTCACCTCCGCCGAGCGCGGTATGCTGACTTTCCTCGATGCGGCCCCGCCGTGCGCCGCGCCTCAGCCAAGACGCGCAAGGGCAGCGCGCAACCGCTCGGCTTCGGCCGCACGGGCGGCGTGATCGGCGCGCGCCTTGTCGACGGCCTCCGGCTTGGCGCGCTCGACGAACCCTGGCGATGCGAGGCGGGCGGCAAGCGTGTCGCGCTCTTTCTCGGCAGCAGCCGCGTTCTTGTCGAGGCGGGCGCGAGCGACCGTCCCATCGACGAAACCATCAACTCCTACCATCAGTGCAAGGCCGCCGTATGGCACCTGAAAGGTGGTGTGCCAGTAGTCAGGTTTGCCCGCCACAAGCCCAAATTTCGACCCCACGCTGAATCCAATACCCTCTCCCTGAGCAGCGGCAAGCTCTGGTATCGCGGTGACGTCAGCAGCCGCAGGGATCAGACGTGCCATCCGCGCAACGAGGGCCCCGTAGTGATTGAGGAGGTCGATTTGGCCTTCATCATCAACCAATACGGCGCACGGCAACTTCGCCCCCGGCGGAACGTCCAAGTCGTTGCGGGCAGACCGTACCTCGGTAATCAACCCGATCAGCCAGTCGATATCAGCAGTGGCGGCATGATCGACCAGCGCCGCATCGGTCACCGGCCATACGGCGACGATCAGGTCATGCTCCCGCGCGCCCAGCTTGTGCCACAGCTCCTCGGTCAGGAACGGCATCACCGGGTGGAGCATCACGAGGATCTGGTCGAGCGCCCAGCCGGTGACTGCCCGCGTCTCGGCGGCGATGCCCGCGTCCGCGCCCTCGGCGAGCAGCGGCTTCGTCAGTTCGAGATACCAGTCACAGAAACGGTTCCACACGAAAGCGTAGATCGTCTCGGCGTACTGATCGAAGCGAAAGGCGGCGACCGCCGCGTCGAGCGCTTGCGCCGTTTGTACGACCTCGCCGATGATCCAGCGGTTGACGGCGTCCGCCGCTGTCGGGGCCGTTGCCGACGTGCTCCCCGCGATGCCGTTGCTCTGGCAGAAGCGCGCCGCGTTCCACAGCTTGGTCGCGAAGTTGCGGTAGCCCTCGACGCGCTTCTCATCGAGCTTGATGTCGCGCCCCTGGCTCTCCATCGCCGTCAGGGTGAAGCGGAGCGCGTCCGCCCCGTAGCGGTCGATCAGCGCGAGCGGGTCGACGGTATTACCCTTCGACTTCGACATCTTCGCGCCCTTGGCGTCGCGGACGAGGCCGTGGCAATAGACGGTGGCGAACGGCACTTCGCCCGTGAAATGCAACCCCTGCATCATCATCCGCGCGACCCAGAAGAAGATGATGTCAAACCCGGTGACGAGGACATCGCCGGGGTAATATCTCGATACTCGCGCATCATCGGTCGGCCAGCCGAGGGTGGCGAACGGCCAGAGAGCGGAGGAGAACCACGTGTCGAGGACGTCGTTGTCTTGCCGCAATGCGACGCCGAGACCGGCGAGGGCTTGCGCCTCGGCTTCACTGGCGGCGACGAGGACACTGCCATCGGGAGCGTACCATGCCGGGATCCGATGACCCCACGTGATCTGGCGGCTGACGCACCATGGCTGGATGTTCTCCATCCAGTTGAAGTACGTCTTCTCCCACGTCGCCGGCACGAACTTGGTCTTTCCCGACCGCACCGCGTCGATCGCCGGGGCGGCCAGCGTCGCCGCATCGACGTACCATTGGTCGGTCAGGTACGGCTCGATGACGACGCCCGAGCGGTCGCCGTAAGGGACCTGATGCTTGTGCGGTTCGACGTGCACGAGCAGCCCGAGCGCGTCGAAATCGGCGACGACCTTCGCCCGCGCCGCCTCGCGGGTCAGCCCGCGATACGCTTCGGGGCAGGCGTCGGACATCGTGCCGTCGGGGTTCATCAGGTTGATCAGCGGGATGTTCGCCGCCGGATGGCGTGCTGCGAGGGCGAAGTCGTTGAAGTCGTGGGCGGCGGTGATTTTGACCGCGCCGCTGCCGAAGTCGGCCTCGACATAGGAGTCGGCGACGATCGGCAGGCGGCGGCCCAGCAACGGCAGCGTCGCGAAGGTGCCGACGAGGTGCTTGTACCGCTCGTCGTCGGGGTTCACCGCGACCGCGCCGTCCCCGAGGATCGTCTCGGGGCGGGTCGTCGCGATGGCGATGAAGCCGGAACCGTCCTCGAGCGGATAGCGGAAGTGCCACATATGGCCGTCGATCTCGCGATATTCGACCTCGAGGTCGCTGATCGCCGTGCCGAGCTTCGGGTCCCAGTTAACCAGCCGCTTGTCGCGGTAGAGCAACCCCTCATTGTACAGGTCGATGAACACCTTCGTCACCGCCGCGCTGAAGCCCTCGTCCATCGTGAAGCGCTCGTGGTCCCAGTCGCAGCTTGCCCCCAGACGCCGGAGCTGGCGGGTGATCGCGCCGCCCGACTGGCCCTTCCACTCCCAGACGTGAGCGAGGAAGGCGTCGCGGCTCATGTCGGTCCGTTTAAGCCCCTGCGCGGCGATGGTCCGCTCGACGATCATCTGCGTCGCGATCCCCGCATGGTCGGTCCCGACGACCCACAGCGCGTCGCGCCCCTTCAGCCGGTGGTAGCGGATCAGCACGTCCTGCAATGTGTTGTCGAGCGCGTGGCCGAGGTGGAGCGATCCCGTCACGTTGGGCGGCGGGATGACGATGGTGAACGGCTTTGCGTCGGGCCGGGAGGGGCGGAACGCGCCGCTCGCCTCCCACGCCGCATACAGGCGCGGCTCAATCTCGCTCGGATCGAAGGTTTTGGGCAGGATGTCGGTCATGCGTGCGGTCTTAGCGGGCGCAGCGGCAAGCGGCTAGGCGGCCTGCAGCACCTCGAGGAACGCCGCGCCATACGCCTCCAGCTTGCGCGCGCCGACGCCGCTGACGCGCCCGAGGCCCTCCAGCGTCGCCGGGCGGTCGGCGGCCATCGCGCGGAGCGTCGCGTCGTGGAAGACGACGTAGGGCGGGACCCCGCTCGCGGCGGCGAGGTCGCGGCGGACGCGGCGGAGTGCTTCGAACAACGGGTCGTCGGGACCACTTGTCCGGGCGGTGCGGTCGCGGCGTTCCCGCCCAGGGGTGGGGGCGACCTCGCGCAGCGCGATCGACGCCTCGCCCTTCAGGATCGGGCGGGCGGCGGGTCCGAGCATCAGCCCGCCATGGTCGGGGTCGCGGATCAGCGCCTCGCTCGCCTCCAACTGCCGGGCGAGCGCCTGCCAGTTGGCTTGGGGGACATCGCGCCCGATGCCGAACACCGATAGCCCGTCATGGCCAAACTTGCGCGCCTTCTCGCTCGCCGTGCCCCGCAGGACGTCGACCAGATGCCCAACCCCGAAACGCTGGCCGGTGCGATAGACCGCCGACAGCAGCTTGCGCGCCGCCTCGGTCGCATCGGTCAGCGCCGGGGGGCTGAGGCAGGTGTCGCAGTTGCCGCACGGTCCGGGGGCGGGATCGCCGAAATAGGTCAACAGGGGGATCCGGCGGCAGCTGCTCGTCTCGCAGAAGGCGATCAGCGCGTTGAGGCGGGTTGTCTCTGCGGCCTTGCGCTCTGCGCTCGCGTCGTTGGCGACGATGAACTGGCGGGCGCGGGCGATGTCTTCTGCCCCGTACAAAAGGTGCGCGACCGCCGGGTCGCCGTCGCGGCCGGCGCGGCCGGTTTCCTGGTAGTATGCCTCGATCGACTTGGGCAGGCCGAGGTGAGCGACGAAGCGGACGTCGGGCTTGTCGATCCCCATGCCGAAGGCGACGGTGGCGACCATGACGCTCGTCTCGGCGGCGACGAACGTCGCCTGGTTGCGGTTGCGGACGGCGGCGTCGAGCCCGGCATGATACGACAGCGCGGGGACGCCGCTCCGCGCTAGCGCCTCGGCGACGCGGTCGGTGATCGCGCGAGTCGGGGCGTAGACGATCCCGCTATTGCCGCGCTGCGTGTCGAGGAAGGCGCCGAGCTGGCGCATCGCGTTCGACTTCGGCGTCACCTCGTAGCGGATATTGGGGCGGTCGAACCCGGCGACGACCATCCGGTCCGGCGCGATGCCGAGCTGGTCGAGGATGTCGGCGCGCGTCGTCCGGTCGGCGGTCGCGGTCAGCGCGACACGGGGGACGCCGGGGAGCGAGTCACAGAACCCACGTAACTGCCGGTATTCAGGACGGAAATCATGGCCCCACTGGCTGACGCAATGCGCTTCGTCGATCGCCACCAGCGCGACGTCCAACCGCGCGACGAGGGCGCGAAAGCCGGGTTGGGCGACGCGCTCGGGAGCGACGAATAGAACGTCCATCTCGCCGTCGTGCAAGCGCCCGATGGTCGCTTCGCTGTCATCCGACGTGCTGTTGAGCGTCGCCGCGCGGACCCCGTATGCCCGGAGCGAGCGGACCTGATCGGCCATCAGCGCGATTAGCGGCGACACCACGATCGCGACTCCCGGGCGAACGAGCGCGGGGACCTGATAGCATAACGACTTGCCTGCGCCCGTCGGCATGATCGCGAGCACGTCGCGTCCAGCGCACACGTCGGCGATGATCCCGCCCTGCAGGCCACGGAACGCCGGGAAGCCGAAGACCTGGTGGAGAACGTCGTCGGCGGTTCGCATCGCGCCGGTCTTAGCGGGCGCGGACGGGTCGCGCCATCGCGGTCATTACAAGCGGAAAGTCACATAAGTTTACACCATCACTCTGCATCTCGGGCCATATCCCGGATGAAGGTCACGCTAACGTCACGCCCACGCACAAAAATCATTTTCCTCTTCGCCCGGCTGGGACGAAGCAATGGCCGACCTCACAATGAGAAAGAGCAACGCCGCCCGGTGGCGACTCGCGCAGCATAACGCATTGTCATAGCTGTAGGAAAATGGTTTTTTCGCCGCTACGCCGGATCGCGCCACATCGTCCAGAAATGCAAATCGGGCGTCACCGCAAAGTCGCCGGTGACGCGAAAGCCGAGCGCGGCGTAGATCGCGAGGTTGGCCTCGTTCGCGGTTTCGAGCGCGGTCGCGATTCCGGCGGCGTCGGTCGCCGCGAGCCGCGCCCGGATCGCCGCGCCGCCGAAGCCGCGCCCGTGGCGCGCCGGATCGCACCCGGCGAATTCGAGATACCAGTGCGGAGCCGCTGGGTGGTTCGCCTCGAGTAACCCCTGCAACCGCAACGCGCGTGGCAACGCAGTGCCAAAGGTCGCGATCATCGGTACGATCAGTCGCAGCATCGCCGAGGGCGGCGTCTTCCATGCCCCCGGCTTGCGCCAGATCGTCACCGCCGCCGCGTCCGCCGAACCGCCAGACCCTGCCGGAACAGCCTCGGCGGCGATGCACCAGTCGCCGGGGTCGGACTCGCTCCGAACGATCAGGTCGAAGAAGGCGCGCAGCCGACGGGGGCGCGACGCGACATCGGGGAAAATATAGCCGAGCGCAGGGTCGGCGACGAAAGCGCGGGCGAGGACCGCCGCGACAACGGCGCGGTCGGCGATGGTCGCGGCGCAGACGGCGATTGGCGGGCGCGGGGTCATCGGACCGGCGCCGTCAACGTCAGGCGGCAGCGGCGGCTTCGACGACGGGGGCTTCGGTCGCAGCGATCTTCTTCTTGATCTCGCGCTTCAGCTTGACCGCGCGGTCGCTGAGCTTTTCGGCCTTCGTCTTGATCAGCCAGTTGTCGAGGCCACCGACGTGTTCGACGCAGCGCAGGCCGTTCATCGACACGCGCAACCGCACCGAGCGACCGAGCACGTCCGACATCAGCGTGACATTCTGCAGGTTGGGCAGGAACAGCCGCTTGGTCTTGTTATTGGCATGGGAAACATTGTTTCCGACCATCCGCCCCTTGGCGGTAAGTTCGCAAATCCGCGACATCGTCTAAATCCTGGCAACCGGCGTTTTTGGAGGATATGCGCTTAGGCGATGGCGGGCGCGGCGTCAACCAAACCGCAGGCAGCGGGCGCTCGGCTGGCGGGCGGGGTGGGCGCTGCGGGCGCGTACTATGTGTATGACTGCCGCGTGGCACCCGCCCCGAAAGCGGCTGGCCGTGGTTGCGCTCAGACGATAGACCGATGCCGGGCAAACCGGGGCGCACCATGCATTTCGCGATTCACTGTATCGACAAACCCGGCGGCAGCGACCTGCGCGCCGCCACCCGCGCCGACCATCTCGCCTATCTCGAAGTCGTGCGCGCGCGGATCCTCGCCGGCGGCCCGCTCCTCGGCCTCGACGGCGGGCCGATCGGATCGCTGATGATCGTCGACTTCACCGACCGCAAGGCAGCAATCGCGTTCGCCGCCGACGACCCCTATGCCCAGGCGGGCCTGTTCGCGAGCGTCGCCGTGACCGCGTGGCGGAAAGTGTTTCCGTAGAGGGTGGGCGACTACCGTAAATAATACTCCGTCATCCCGGCGGACGCCGGGACCCAAGTCTCAACCAGTCGACAGGCGGAGAGTTGGGTCCCGGCGTGCGCCGGGATGACGGGAAGTGGGGAAGGGACGGCAGCATCAATGGAGCGTGGCGGCTTCGTTTATATACTCGCGAGCCGCCGCAATGGGACGGTCTACCTCGGCGTCACCTCCGACCTCGTGCGGCGATTCTCGCAGCACCGCGAAGGGATTACCGGCGGCTTCGTAACGCGGTACACGGTGTTCACCCTCGTCTGGTTCGAAGTGCATTCCAACATCGAGGTCGCCATCGCGCGTGAGAAGGCGATGAAGGAATGGCGGCGCGCGTGGAAGATCGAGCTGATCGAAGCGACGAACCCACATTGGGTCGATCTCGCGCCGGGGCTGGGGTTTGCGTCGCTGGCTCAGCCTCCGAAGCAGCGTGATTAGCGGGATCTATAGTCTTCCCGTCATCCCGGCGGACGCCGGGACCCAAG
>JAYTXW010000081.1:0-1637 GCA_043742745.1 Sphingomonadaceae bacterium | reverse complement strand
AAGCCGTCGTCGTCGACTACCGGCCTCAGATCGTCGAGGACCAACCACCGCGCCGTCCGGTCGGCGCGCGCCATGATCATCGCCGCGTCGTCTTTCCGCAATGCATCGGCCCGATCGAGGGGGGAGCCGGTGAAGCCGACCGTCGGGGCAGAAGGGGCGAACCAGTCGGTCATGCGGTCTCCAAAGCAAGAGTGGGCGACAGAGCAGTATCGGCGCGCACGCGCAACACCACCTCCGCCGCGCGAGCAAACAGGGTGGGAAGGCCGGTCAACGTCGCGACGTCGTGCCACTCACCGGCGATGTCGGGGCGAGTCGCGGGGTGCGCGGTGGTAACCGACAGCCGGAGTTCGAAGTGGGTGAAAACGTGGCGGATGGCAACGTCGCCGAGGCGATTGGTGGAAAAGGGTGCCGAGTGCGCGTTCTCTGCTTCCCACGGCGTCCCGGGTAGCCCCAGCATTCCGCCCAGCAGCCCACGCGGCGGTCGCCGTTCGAGGAGGACGTAGCCGTCGACCTCGATCCAATATGCCGTGCCGACGCGCACCGGGCGCACCGCCTTCGCAGCCTTGATCGGAAAGCGTTCGGGCGCACCGCTGGCATAGGCCGTGCACAGTGTGGCGAGCGGACACGCCGCACATTTGGGTGCGCGCGGCGTACATACCGTTGCGCCGAGGTCCATCATCGCCTGCGCGTGGTCGCCCGCCCGGTCATTGGGGGTGAGTGCATCGGCGAAGGCGTATAGCGTCCGCCGCGCGGCGGGCAGCGGGGTCTCGACCGCATACAGCCGGGCAACGACGCGCTCGACATTGCCGTCGACGACCACAGCCCGCTGACCGAAGGCGATCGCGGCGATGGCGGCGGCGGTGTACGCGCCGACACCGGGCAGCGCGCGCAGGCCAACCTCGTCGCGCGGCCACCCGCTGCGGGCGACGACACGGGCGGCGGCGAGCAAGTTGCGCGCACGGGCGTAGTAGCCGAGTCCGGCCCACGCCTGCATGACCGCGCCGTCGTCGGCGGCCGCGAGGTCGGCAACGCTCGGCCAGCAGCCAAGGAAGCGCGCGAAGTATGCACCCACCGTGGCGGTGCCTGTCTGTTGCAGCATGATCTCGCTCAGCCACACGCGATACGGATCGGGCGCGGGCGTCCCCGGCGGGCTTCGCCACGGCAACACCCGCGCATTGGTATCGTACCACGCGAGTAGATGGGCGGAAGTGTCGGGGGGCATGACCCACCTATGGCGGACGCGCGTGCTGTGGCATAGCCGGGTCATGCCCGACGACTCGACGCCTGCGACCCGACGCCGCCCGCCCGTGGCCGATGCGCCGCGACGCAGCGGGCGCGGCGCGCGCGCTGTCGCCGAGCTGATCCCTGCGGCTGGCGACAAGGCGTTCCGCCGGTTCGGCTTCGCGCAGAACGCGGTTGTCGCGCGCTGGGCCGAGATTGTTGGCGAGCAGTATGCGCGTTATTCGACGCCCGAAGCGATCAGCTTTCCGGTCGGCAAGAAAGCGGGAGGGACGCTGAAGGTCGTCGTCACCGGCAGCTTTGCGCCCATGCTGAAGCACGTCGAGCCGCAGGTCATCGAGCGCATCAACCGCTTCTTCGGCTATCCCGCCGTCGCCCGCCTCGCGCTCCGCCACGGC
>JAYTXW010000080.1:0-20483 GCA_043742745.1 Sphingomonadaceae bacterium | reverse complement strand
AAGTCGACGGTGTCGCCCAGCGCCGGCAGGTACATGGGCATGCCGAAGTCTGACCGCTTGATCGTCGCCGTCGCGGCAAAGCCGACCGTTGCCTTTTTTGAAACGGGATTGGCTCCGGCCCCGACCAGGTGCGCGGCGAGCGTCACCGGCCTGGTCACGCCGTGGAGCGTCAGGTCACCGGTGATCGTCGCCTTCGTGCCGACGAAGGTGACGCGGGTCGATTTGAACGTGACGGTCGGGTATCTCGCCGCGTCGAAAAAGTTGGGTGATTTGAGGTTCGTGTCGAGTGCGGCGAGAATCGTCACCAGCCCGCTGACCGGAACCTCGATCGCCACCGCCGCTGCTGTCGGATGCGCCGGATCGAGCGTTAACGTGCCGGTCGCATTGCCGAAGATGCCGTCATACTCGCTGAAGCCGAAGTGGTTGATCTGCCATGCGACCTGGGTGTGATGCGGGTCGGCGGCATAGGTTCCGGTGGCGACGCGCGCGATGTCGGGGGCACCCGGAACCTGTGCTGTAGCGGGGACGGCAAGCGCGGCAATGGCGACGAGCGCGACGGTGGCGATTAGCTTCATCTCGGATACCCTTCGGTTCCGCTCGTGCGGTGGCGTAGGGTGACAGCTAGAAGATGCTACGTGCCAGAGCGACCAACTATTTCGTTGCAGCGACCTTCGGCGCAGGGCGGGGCAGGCGCTGCCATCGCCACGGAATGGCCCGGATGCCGTCGGTCCGCTAGACCGCACGTAATACGGTCGCCACCGGCGTTGACTCCGCCGCCGTCGCCGTGGCATGTTTTCAGAAGAACGGACGAAAGGCGGCGACGATAGGGGAACCGTTTGCTTCAACCCGTCGACCATCGCGCGGGCGTAGCTCAATGGCAGAGCAGAAGCTTCCCAAGCTTACGACGAGGGTTCGATTCCCTTCGCCCGCTCCATCGATCCAGTCACGTCCGCTAGGATGTGGAAAGCGTGCTGTGCGGCGCAACCAGTTGGCGTAACAATCGTTCATCGTCGCGCCAGCCTGCGGCTGGCATGATGCCGCAGGCTGCCGCCGTTGCCGGTGGCGGTGAAGCGTGTATGTTTGCAACGGTGTCGAACTTGGGAGAGATTATGTTTAAAATTGTATTGGCCTCCATCGTCATCGCCGCCGCGACCGCTGCTTTTGCGGTCCCACCGATGCCGCCGGGTACCCCGTCATATGCGTCGCTTAAGGGGAATGCCGTCGCGGGCAAGGCGGTCTTTACTGCGTGTAAGACGTGCCATGTCATCACGCCGAATCAGAATCGTATCGGGCCGTCATTGTACGGTGTCGTCGGTCGCGCATCGGGGACGATGGCGGGTTTTACCTATTCGGCGGCCAATAAGAACAGCCACATCGTGTGGACCGAGCCGGTGCTGTACCAGTATCTGATATCGCCGCAGGCGTATGTGCCGGGGACGAAAATGACCTACCCCGGCCTCAGGGACGCGCAGAAGCGCGCCGACGTCATTGCCTATTTGAAGTCGAAGCCGACTTCGTAACGGTTGTCGCCGACGCGGACACCAGTCCGCGTCGGCGCAGATCGAGCAGATGGACCGGGAACGACGCGGCCAGCGTGGCGGCGATCCACGGCCATGTCGCCCCGACGAGTGCGGCGCGCAGCGCGAGCAGGATCAGCATCCTCGGCGCGAATCCGAGCATGGCGCTCATCGCCGACTGTCGGGCCGCGATCAGCGCCGCCATTTCGATCACCATCACCGCCAGCACCAAGTCGACCGCGTGACCGCTAGCAAAGAACGCCGTCATCCAAACGACGGGTTGAGCGCGACGACGGCGGCGTTGAGCGCTCCGGCGAGTACGACCCACAGCAGATACGGCAGCAGCCAAACGCGGGCGGCCGCTGATCGCCGCGCGGCTACGAGAACCAGCGCGAAGATCGAGAGCCAGAAGGGAACGACCTCGATCAGCGCCCAATCGGGACGGTGCAGGCGGAAGAACAACAGGCTCCACAGGATGTTGAGGAAGGCGTTAAATGCGAACAGCGTTACGAGTTGTGTCCGTTCGCTGCCGTGCGCCGTGTGGCGCCACGCAGTGATGCCGCCGACAACAGTCGTCACGTAAATCGTCGTCCATCCAACGGGGAACGCCCAGTCAGGCGGCGACCAGTCCGGCTGACGCAGGCCGCGATACCACGGGCCAAGGTCGGTCATGGTTGCGCCGACTCCCGCCACCAGCAGCGCGGCCCCGATGCCGACAGCGATCGGGGTCAGCGTTCGCCGCCGCACGATCGTCATGCCGCGGTCGAGCCGATGCCGAACAAATGGCCGAGATCCTTAAGGAAGATTCGCAGGTGCGCGATGGGATCGGCGCGGACGAGTTCCTTGTTCATATACGCCTGCCATGTCAGCCGCTGGACGTCTGCGTCGTCGCAAATCTTGACGAAGCGTTCGCGGCGCTTGTCGCTCGAATACCAGAAATGCTGCATCATCCCCAGAATCCAGAACACCCGCCCATGTGCCTTCATGAAGCGCTTGCGCGCGCCCGCGAGGGCCTTGGGGTTGCCGGTGGCAAGAAACTCGGACACCGCTGTTGCCGCCTCGCGTCCGGCGGTCATCGCGTAGTAGATGCCCTCACCCGATGCCGGGGCGACGACGCCGGCCGCGTCCCCAGCCACGACGATGTCGCGGCCATTGTCCCACTTTTTGAGCGGCTTGAGCGGGATCGGTGCACCTTCGCGGCGGATCGTGGCGCACTCGGTGAGTCCGGTGTCGGCGCGCAGTCGGGTCACGGCGTCCTTCAATGAGAAGCCCTTGTTCGCGCTGCCGACGCCGACGCTCGTCGTGTCGCCGTGGGGGAAGATCCACGCGTAGAAATCTGGTGAGAGCTTCCCCTGATAATAAATGTCGCAGCGCTCGCGATCGAAGGCGGCGTCGGCGGGGGTCGCGATCGTCTCGTGATAGGCGAAGACGCACGGAATGCGCTCGGCTCCCTTGAGCACGGCACGCGCGACGCCGGAACGGGCACCATCGGCCCCGATCACGGCGCGGGTGCGCAGCCGCTGGAGGGCGTCGTGCCGCGCTGCACCCTTGGGCCGATAGACGACGACAGCGGTGCCATCGGGGTCGCGCTCGATCGCTTCATAGGTTCCCGTCTCACGGCGTGCGCCGGCGTCGGCAGCGCGGGCGCGGAGCCATTCGTCGAAGCTGCCGCGATCGACCATGCCGACGAAGCCGCCCTCGATCGGCATATCGACGGCGCGGTCCGATGGTGCGATCATCCTCGCCGCCTTCGCATGGCCGACGAGGACCGACTCGGGGACGGCAAAGTCCTTCATCAGCCGGGGCGGGATGGCCCCGCCGCATGGCTTGATCCGCCCGTCGCGGTCGAGGAGGACGACGCTGTGACCGGCGCGTGCGAGGTCCGCGGCCGCTGTCGCCCCTGAAGGTCCGCCGCCGACGACGACGACATCAACGGTTTCCAGATCGGTCATGACGTCATCCTTTGGCAAAATGGGAAACGGTGTTTGCCGCCACCGGCGCGTCGATCCGCGCGGCGAGGACGGCGGCGACGACGAAAACAGCGGCTTCGGCGACGAAAACGGTAAGAAAGGCGCGGGGGGTCGATCCCGACAGCGTCCGGCCAAGGTCGACACCGACCGCGCCGACGAAACCGCCGACGGCGAAGGCAATCGCCTGTGCCGCGCCCCAAACACCCATGCGGACACCCTCGCGTCCCGCGCCGCCTGCTCCGGCGAGGCCCATCATCGACCCGACGGCGGCGACGGCAAAGACGCCATTGGCAAAGCCAAGGAGTACGACGGTCGGGCGTAGTGGCCAGTCGGGAGCGGCGACGGCGGCGAGGCCAAGGCCGACCAGCGCCGCCGCCGAGCCGACGCACCCGGCAATCGTCCACCCGCGCATCCACCCTGCGCCTTGCCCAAGAACCGTCCCGGCGACGCCGACGACGAGCATTCCGCCGAGCGCGCCGCTATGCTGGAGCGCGGCGAGGCTTGTCGACTGACCGGGGGTGAAGCCGAACAACAGCCCGGCGAACGGCTCGAGAATCAGTTCTTGCGCACTGTAGGCGATCATCGACACCGCGATGAACACGGTGAAGCGGCGCGCGCGGGCATCGTCCCAAATTTCGCGCAGGGCGACAGCGAAGTCGGGCTTGGCCGCGACGGCAACCGATGCACTGGCGCGTTCGATGCCTGCGACGCCGACGACCGCGATAACAAAGGCGGTGGCGACGACTGCAGCGACGATCGTGACCAGGTGGTCGGGCGAGAAAGGGTCGAGGTGATCGCCGACCACCTTGGTCGTGACGATGAAGCCGATGATCATCATGATCCACGTGACCGCTGCCGCCGCCGGACGCCGCGTCGGAGCGACCGCGCTCGCGAGCAGCGCCAGCAGTGACGTCCCCGCCGCGCCGACACCGATGCCGATCAGCGCGAACGCGACGACGGCGAGAGCCAGCCCCTCGGACTGTCCCATCTGCGTCGTCGCCACCGCCGCGAGGACGCCGCCAAGGCCCAGAGTCGCCATGCCGCCGATGATCCACGGCGTCCGCCATGCGCCGCCGTCCGACCCGTGACCCCAGCGTGCGCGGGTCATCTGGACGGCGTAATGGAACGCGACCAGGCCTGCCGGAACCGACGCCGCGAGGCCGTATTCGACAACCATGATCCGGTTCAATGTCGTCGTCGTCAGGACGACGATTGCGCCTATCGCGCTTTGGACCAGCCCGAGGCGGACGATCGAGGTCCAGCCAAGCCCCGTCACCGGATGAGCTGCGCGACGCCGAACGCCGCCCCCAACATCCCGAAAACATAGAGCGACGCGCCAGTCGCGTTATACCACGGCGTCCGTCCGAGCGGGTCGCTAAGCAGCCGGACCATAAGCGTGACCTGGCCAACGACGCTGACCGCTACCCCCGCTGCGAACCACGCCAGCCCCCAGTGCATCAGCAGCGCGACGACGATCATCTGCGGCACGGCCATGACGATGCACGCGACCCGCGCGGCGCGGTCGACGCCGAGGACCACCGGTAGCGAGCGCAATCCCATCGCGCGGTCACCCTCGACCGCCTTGAAATCGTTCAGCGTCATAATGCCGTGCGCGCCGAGGCTGTAGAGCCCGAGGAGCGCAAGGATGCGCGCGTCGGGCAGACCGCCCGCCATCACGCTCGCGCCGGTGAACCACGTCAGGCCTTCATAGGCAAGGGCGCACGCCGCCGGGCCCCAAATGCCGCTGACCTTCAGCCGCAGTGGTGGTGCACTATACGCCCAGCCGATGGCGAGGCCCACCAGCGTCGCGATGAACACCCAGCGCCCGACGAGCGCCGCCACCAGCGCCGACACGATTGTGCCGCCAGTGGCGAGGCCAAGTCCCCAGCGATCGGGGACGCGCCCTGATGGGATCGGGCGCTCAGGCTGGTTGATCGCGTCGACATGGCGGTCGAACCAGTCGTTGACCGCTTGGCTCGTCCCGCACACGAGCGGCCCAGTCAAAACCAATCCGGCAAGCAGGAACGGCCAGCGCCCGGCGAGCGGAACCCCCGATGAGACAACGCCGCATATGAACGCCCACATCGGCGGAAACCATGTCACTGGCTTCATCAAGGTCAGGATAGCCGCCGGGGCCGGGAGCGACCGCGCTGCCGTCACCGCACGGGTCACTCGTCGCTCGCCGTGAGGTTGCCAAGTCCGTGGCGGTGGAGTTTGGAATACAAGCTTTGACGCGACAAGCCGAGAATCTCAGCCGCCGACGCGCGATTGTCGTCGGTATAGGCGAGCGCTGCTTCGATACACAGACGCTCGATCAGGTCGGTCGATTCACGAACAATTTCCTTGAGGCTGACACGCCCGACGAGTTCGGTCAGTTGCTCGACCGAACGCGGCAGGTCGCGTCCGGCGGCAGGCGCGTCGTCGCGCAGGCGGCGCCCGACGCTACGGATGGCAAAGCCGTAGCACGGCGCTTCGCCCTCGGTCACCGCGACTGCCGACACTTCGACCTCGTCGACGGCACCGAGCTGGCTGCGGAAAATCGTCGCGAAGTTGCGGACCGACCCCGAATCTTCGAGGTGAGCGACGATCAGCTCGACGTCAATCCCGGGACGCCCGAGGAAGCGGCGGAGCGACTGGCCGCGCGCGTGTTCGCGGCGGGCGAACTGCGCGAGGTCGAGGAAGGCGGCATTTTCGGCGAGAATGTCGAGGCTGGCGTCGGTGACGACGAAAGCGTCGGGGAGGCGGTCGAGGACGTCGATCAACATCTGCCGTCCATCGTCGGCCACGACGACCTCGGCCACCGGGGTCAGGCGGGCAAGAACATAGGTCGCCTTATCCTGGCGGTAGAGTGTCGCCGACAAGCGGCAGTCGCGCCCGCCCGGCGCAAGGCGAACCTCGACCGGGTCAGTTGTCAGGCTCGCGGCGGCGGCGGCGAGCAGGGCACCGGCGCGGTCGCGGCTGCCCGCTTCGAAGACGCCGGCGAACGCGGCCCCCGGCACCGTCGCCGCGTCACTACCAACGAGCCGCCGCGCGGCGGGGTTGACCTCGACAAAGCGGTTGGTTGCGGCATCGACGATCATCACCGCCTCGGCCGACAGATCGAACAACAGGCGATAGCGCGACTCGGCCTGCCGTAGGCTAAGATAGTCTCGCTCCATCGATTGCTGTGCCTGGACGAGCCGCTGCTGGAGCGCGGCGGTCGCGCGCAAATCGCGACCCAGCGCGATGATGCGCCCGTCGTCACCCGCGCCGACGGTCATAAACCGCAGCGTCAGTGTGGTGTCGCTGCCCAGCCGCCGCTGGTTGACGATCCGCCACCGGCCAAGGCCGTGGGGCGGCGTCGTCCGCAACATATCGTCGACCTTGAATTCACTATCGGCGCCGACCGTGTCGATCCAGCGGCGACCGAGAAGTGGCACCAGCGGCTCGCGCGCAAGGTCGGCGCTGGCGACGGCAACATCGCAGATGACGCCGTCGGCGTCGATGACGAGCGCAATGTCGGCGGCGACGCTCGTCAGTCGGGCGGCAAGATCGGCGTCAAACCCGCCAAGGGTGGTCGCCGCCGCTGTGAAGCCGCCGGTGCCGGGGGTGGTACCGATGGCCCGATCGCGCGCGGTGACGAGCGTGTCGGCGTCGCTGCTCTCAGCAGTCGCCGTCGATGCGAACGGCGCGTTCAACGAGTCGCTCCGCTAATAGGAGAGCGCGTGCGGCGTCGGGTGCCGTTCCATCGGCTCCGACCTGCGCCGCAAGGGCCGGATTTTCCGTAAAGATATGCCCGCCGACAATGATTCCGACCGCCGGATTCTGCGATGCCCAACGCAGGCGGCGCAGCGTTTCGGGCAATCCCTTCAGATGATCGAGCGTGCTGACGGTCAAGCCAAGCAATTCGAACCATTGGCGACCGACGACCGCGCACAGATCGACGAGAGGCGCGTCGGCCGCGCTCCATGTTCGCCAGCCCGCCCGCCGGAAAAAATCCTCGATCATGACCAAACCGAAGCTGTGCTGGTCGCCCGGTGGCACTGTGAACAAGACCCGCCGGTCGGCTCGCGTGCGCACGCTGGGGCACGCGGCGCGGTTGCCCAACTCGTGGATTACCTGTTGGAGGCGCCACATCCCCATCGTAACGTCGACGAAGTCGCAGACATCGTTGTCCCAGAAATCGCCCAGCACCCGTGCTGTCGGCGCGAGCAGGTCGAGATACACCGAATCGATTGGCACCCCCCGGTCGAGATGCGCGTCGATCTGCGCGAGCAGGCCAAACACCTCCGTCTCGAGCGACATATGCGCCAGCTCCAGCGGCGCACCCGGCGCGAACGCGGCCAACGGCGGTATCGTCACATCGCGGTCGGCACGATGCGCCAACAGCAGCCGCGGGATGATTTCCCCTTCGATCAGCCGCGCCATGCGCAGCGGTGACGCTTCGCTTGCCCGCATCCGCCGGGGTGGTTCGCCGACTGCCTCCACGTGAACTGACGCCATTGTACCCATCCCCTGCCGTCACGATTCGGGCCGACCTCGAAAGGGCCGTTAGTGCCGTTACAAACGAGGCTATGGCTGCGCGAAACATTTGGCAACGCTCATTCAAACTCAATCTCACACATACTAGTGTCAATAAAATTGGACGTAAAGCCGTGTTGACACCTGGTGGCGGGCGGAAGTAGTTTTATTCGGCAACGATGGAGCGAGGCGACGCGATGCAGGCCGAGGAGATCGAACGTAAAAGCGGACAAGACGGCACACGCCGGCCTGCGCTTTACGCGCCCGCCGAACGTGCTCGTCGCGATGCGTCGGTTTGGACGTTGGTGCAGGGCGTCCTCGCCCCTGTTCAGTTCCTGATCTTCGCAATCAGCCTAGTTCTCGTCGTGCGGTACTTGACCACGGGTCAGGGCCTTGCGATCGCGATGGCGTCGGTCGTGGTGAAGACTGCGGCTTTGTACACGATCATGGTGACCGGCGCGATCTGGGAGAAGGTCGTCTTCGGGCGTTACCTTTTTGCGTCTGCTTTTTATTGGGAGGATATGTTCAGCATGGTCGTAATCGCGCTGCACACGGCATATGTCGCGGCGTTGCTGCTCGATATCGGCAGCGACCGGACGCGGATGTTCGTCGCGCTTGCCGGATATGCCGCCTATGTCGTCAACGCGACCCAGTTCATCCTCAAGCTCCGCGCCGCCCGTCTCGATATCGCAGCGATGGTGACGGCATGAGCGTCGCGGTCGCCGATCGACCGACGGTGGCCAGCCTTCCGCCTATCCTGCGCGAACGCGGCCAGCGCGAAGTCTTCTGCGGCCTGACCGGAATTATCTGGCTCCACCGCAAGATTCAGGACGCTTTCTTCCTCGTCGTCGGCAGCCGGACGTGCGCCCACCTGCTGCAATCGGCCGCAGGCGTCATGGTTTTTGCCGAACCACGTTTTGCGACCGCGATCATTGAAGAACGCGATCTCGCCGGGCTCGCCGACGCCAACGAGGAGCTCGACCGCGTCGTCGACCGCCTGCTGGCGCGCCGCCCCGAGATTAAATTGCTGTTCCTCGTTGGATCGTGCCCGTCGGAGGTCATCAAACTCGACCTGTCGCGCGCCGCCAGCCGACTCGAGGCAAAGCACGCGCCGCGTACCCGCATCCTCAATTATTCGGGGAGCGGGATCGAAACGACTTTCACCCAGGGCGAAGATGCCTGCCTTGCCTCGGTCGTCCCGTCGATGCCGTCGGCTCCGGTCGACGCCGCACCGTCGCTGATGATAGTCGGCGCGCTTCCCGATGTCGTCGAAGATCAGTTCCGCCGGACCTTCGCCGAACTCGGCATTCCCGTCGTCTTCACGCTCCCGCCGCGCCGCGCCGCCGACCTGGCCCCGGTCGGGCCGAATACGCGCTTCCTACTGGCGCAGCCGTTCCTCGGCGATACGGCGGCGGCGCTTGAAGATCGCGGCGCGACCCACCTGCCGGCGCTGTTCCCATTCGGCGTCGGGGGCACGACGGCGTGGCTGAGGGCTGCTGCCACGGCGTTCGATATCGACATGGACCATTTCGACCGCGTCGTCGCACCCGGGCGCGAGCGGGCCGCGCGCGCGATCGCCCGCCACCGCGCGCAGCTTGCCGGTAAAACGATCTTCTTCTTCCCTGATTCTCAGCTTGAGGTTCCGCTCGCACGCTTCCTCGCGGGCGAACTCGGGATGATCCCGGTCGAAGTCGGGACGCCTTATCTTCACCGCGCCCATCTCATCCACGAACTCGCCGCGCTGCCGCCAGGGACGCAGCTCAGCGAGGGCCAGGACGTCGATCGCCAGCTCGACCGCGCGCGCGCCCATCGGCCTGACCTGGCGGTGTGCGGCCTCGGACTCGCCAATCCACTCGAAAAGCTCGGTATCACGACGAAGTGGTCAATCGAGTTGGTGTTCTCTCCGGTCCATGGATTCGATCAGGCGGGCGACCTCGCCGAACTGTTCGCGCGGCCCCTGAACCGCCGCGACCGGCTGGCGGTGTAGCGGTGCAGTTGACCGTCTGGACCTATGAAGGCCCGCCGCACGTCGGGGCGATGCGCGTCGCCACAGGTATGACCGGGGTGCATTATGTCCTCCACGCGCCGCAGGGTGACACCTATGCCGACTTGCTGTTCACCATGATCGAGCGCCGCGATACGCGCCCGCCCGTGACCTACACCACGTTTCAAGCGCGCGACCTTGGCACCGACACCGCCGAGCTTCTCCAGTCGGCGATCCGCGATGCGTATGAGCGGTTTCGACCGCAAGCGATGCTCGTCGGCGCCTCGTGTACCGCAGAGCTGATCCAGGATGATCCGGCGGGGCTGGCCAAGGCGCTCGACCTGCCGATTCCAGTCATCAACCTCGACCTGCCGTCGTATCAGCGCAAGGAAAATTGGGGCGCGGCAGAGACATTTTACGCGCTTGTCCGGACACTTGCCGATCCGACTGTGACGCGCGCCCCGCTGACGGATCGCCGCCCTGTTGCCAACATCCTCGGCCCGACAGCGCTTGGCTTCCGCCACCGCGACGATGTCGTCGAGATCACCAAGCTCCTCGGACAACTCGGCATCGACGTCGGCGTCGTCGCGCCGATGGGGGCGTCGCCTGCAGATCTCGCGCGGTTGGGCGCGGCCGACTGCAACATCGTCCTGTACCCCGAAACCGCCGACACCGCCGCGCGCTGGCTGGAGAAAACCTTCGGCCAGCCGACTGTTCGCGTCGTGCCGATGGGTTACGGGGCCACGGTCGACTTTGTCCGCGCCGTCGCCGCCGTGTGCGGGGTCGACGCCGAGCCGGTGATAGCCGCCAACGCATCGCGTCTGCCATGGTATTCGCGCTCGGTCGACTCGACGTATCTGACCGCCAAGCGCGTTTTCATCTTCGGCGACGCGAGCCATGCCGTCGCCGCCGCGCGCGTCGCCATCGAGGAGATGGGGTTCGAGGTCGTCGGGCTCGGCTGCTACAACCGCGAATTTGCCCGCGACGTCCGCGACGCAGCGAAGAAATACGGCATCGAGGCGCTGATCACCGACGATTATCTCGCGGTCGAGGAAGCGATCTCCGCCGCCCATCCCGAACTCGTCCTCGGGACGCAGATGGAGCGCCACATCGCCAAGCGGCTGCGCATCCCATGCGCGGTCATTTCGGCCCCCGTCCACGTCCAGGATTTCCCCGCGCGCTACTCGCCGGTGATGGGGTTCGAGGGTGCGAACGTCCTATTCGATACGTGGGTCCACCCGCTGGTGATGGGGTTGGAGGAGCATTTGCTGACGATGTTCCGCGACGATTTCGAGTTCAACGACGCCGCCGGTGCATCGCACCTCGGCGGGCATGGTGCGGCGGAGGCGGCCGTACCGGAGCGCGTCGCCGACGTTTCCGCCACAACCCCAGGGCCTCTGACGACAGCAGGCGAGCTGGTCGCCGCCAACGACATCGCGTGGACCGCCGACGCGACAAAGGAGCTTGGCAAGATTCCGTTCTTTGTCCGTGGCAAGGCGCGGCGCAATACGGAGAAGTTCGCCGCCGATCGGGGCCTTGCCGCGATCGACCTCGACACCTTGTACGAAGCGAAGTCGCATTATGCGCGCTGACGGTTCCGCCCGAGGCTCGGCAGCACCGACGCCGGTGCGCGTTGTTATCGTCACCCTCGACAACCATTTGTCGGGAGCCGCCGCGCGCGCCGAGGCGACGTTGCGCGCCTCGCATCCTGGCCTCAGCCTCCAGTTTCACGCTGCCGCCGACTGGGAAGCGAACGGCGCCAGCCTCGACGCCTGCCGCGCCGACATCGCCACCGGCGACATCATCATCGCGTCGATGCTGTTCCTCGACGACCATATCCGTGCCGTCCTGCCGGCGCTGACCGCGCGGCGCGATACCTGTGACGCGATCGTCGGCGTGATGAGCGACGCGGCGGTGGTCAAGCTGACTCGCCTCGGCGACTATCGGATGGACAAACCGGCCAAGGGTCCGCTTGCGCTTCTCAAGAAGCTGCGCGGGTCGTCGAAGCCGGGAACCGCGTCGTCGGGGTCGGGGCAGATGGCGATGCTCAAGCGCCTGCCGAAGATCCTGCGCTTCATTCCGGGCACGGCGCAGGACGTGCGCGCCTATTTCCTGACCCTCCAATACTGGCTGGCGGGGTCGGATGAGAATTTCACCAACCTCGTCCGCAACCTCGTCGACCGCTACGCCGACGGCCCGCGCCGCGCGCTGCGCGGGACGATGGCCCCGGCTGCCCCGGCGGACTATCCCGAACTCGGCGTCTACCACCCGGCGATGGCGGGCCGGATGTCGGAGCGCGTCGCCGACCTGCCGCTGCCCGCCGTTCCCGTCCGTGGCACCGTCGGTTTGCTCGTCCTGCGGTCGTATGTGCTGGGCAACGACACCGGCCATTACGACGGCGTCATCGCGGCGTTCGAGGCGCGAGGCCTGCGGGTCATCCCGGCGTTCAGCAGTGGCCTTGATGCACGTCCGGCGATCGACGCCTTCTTCGTCGGCGACGGCAAGCCGGTGATCGACGCGATGGTGTCGCTCAGCGGCTTCAGCCTCGTCGGCGGCCCGGCATATAACGATTCGGTCGCTGCGGCGGATGCGCTGGCGAAACTCGACCTGCCGTATCTCGCTGCGCACCCGCTCGAGTTTCAGACGCTTCAGGCGTGGGGCAAGGGTAGCCAGGGCCTGCTGCCGCTCGAAGCGACGATGATGGTCGCCATTCCCGAATTGGACGGCGCGACCGTGCCAACGGTGTTCGGCGGGCGGAGCGAAGGGTCAGGCGTCGCGTGCACCGGTTGCGACCGCCGCTGCACCTTCCCGCCGGCGGAGGGGACACGCATCATGCAGCCGTGCCCCGAACGCGCCGAAGCGCTCGCCGATCGCACGCTTAAGCTAATCGATCTCCGCCGCGCCGAGCGGGCGACGCGCAAGATCGCGCTGGTCATCTTCAACTTCCCGCCCAACGCCGGGGCGGTCGGGACCGCCGCGTATCTGTCGGTGTTCGAGAGCGTGTTCAACACTTTGGCGCGGCTCAAGGCCGAGGGTTACGCGGTCGACGTTCCCGCCAGCGCCGATGCGCTGCGCGACGCGATCCTCGTCGGCAGTGCGGCGCGGTTCGGGGCCGATGCCAATGTCGCCGCGCGCGTCGCGACCGACGATCATGTCCGCCGCGAACCCCACCTTGCCGAGATCGAGGCGCAATGGGGACCGGCACCTGGGCGCAGCCTCGCCGACGCGGGCGGAATCCAGATTTTGGGGGCCGAGTTCGGCAATGTCTTCGTCGGCGTCCAGCCGCCGTTCGGCTATGAAGGCGACCCGATGCGGTTGCTGTTCGACGGGACGTTTAGCCCGACGCACGCCTTCAGCGCCTTCTACCGCTGGGTCCGGGAGGACTTTGGGGCGCACGCCGCGCTCCATTTTGGCACCCACGGTGCGCTCGAATTCATGCCCGGCAAACAATCCGGCCTGTCGGCTACCAGCTGGCCCGACCGGCTGATCGGCAACTTGCCGAACTTCTACCTCTACGCCGCGAACAATCCGAGCGAGGGGACGATCGCCAAGCGCCGGTCGAACGCGACGCTCATCAGTTATCTGACGCCGCCGATCGCGCAGGCGGGGCTGTACAAGGGCCTGCTTGATCTTAAGGCGACGCTCGACCGTTACCGCGCGACGCTGACCGATGCTGCCGCCGAGCGGGCGATGCTCGCGCTGCTAATCCAGACGCAAGGTGCTGCGGTCGACCTTGTCGCGGTCGAGCCGGTGTGGGACGGCGAGGCGACCGGCGAGGTCGCCGACCTTATGGCGAGGGTCTACGAGCTCGAGTCGACTCTGATCCCGCACGGCCTCCATGTCGTCGGACGCGGGTGCACGGCAGCGGAGCGCATCGACCTGTTGTCCGCGATTGCCGAAGCGCGCGGACGGAGCGTCTGCCGCGACCGGATAGCCGACCTCGTTGGCGGACTGGTCCCCGCCGACGCCGATGGCGATACGTTCTTCGCCGACCTTGCCGCGACCGACGCGCTGCTAGCCGTCGACAGCGAGTTGGACGCGATCGTTCACGCGCTCGACGGCGGCTATATCCGCCCCGCTCCCGGCGGCGACGTCCTGCGAACCCCCGCCGTTCTGCCGACCGGGCGCAACAGCCACGGCTTCGATCCGTTCCGTATCCCCAGCGCGTTTGCCAGCCTCGACGGGGCCAAGCAGGCGCAGCGGCTGATCGACCGCCACGCCGCCGACGGCGCGCCGCCGCCCGAATCGATCGCGATGGTTCTGTGGGGCACCGACAATCTGAAATCCGAAGGCGCGCAGATCGCACAGGTGATGGCGCTGATGGGCGCCCGCCCGCGTTTTGACGGCTATGGTCGCCTGTGCGGAGCTGAGCTGGTTCCGCTGGCTGATCTTGGCCGCGCGCGGATCGACGTCGTCGTCACGTTGTCGGGCATCTTCCGAGACCTGCTGCCGATGCAGACGCGGATGATCGCTGAGGCGGCGTACCTAGCAACTGTCGCCGACGAGCCCGAGCATTTGAACTTCATTCGCAAGCATAGCCTCGCCCACGCCGTGAAACTTGGGTGCGACATCGACACGGCGGCGCTGCGCGTGTTTTCGAACGCCGAGGGGGCGTACGGGGCCAATGTGAATTTGATGATCGATGCTGGGGTTTGGTCTGACGAGAACGAACTCGCTGACGCCTATGAGACGCGCAAGGGCTTTGCCTACGGTCGCGCCGGCGCGCCCATCCGCCACGCGGCGATGCTGAGCAGCAACCTCGCCAAGGTCGATCTGACGTATCAGAATCTCGACTCGGTCGAACTCGGGGTGACGTCGGTCGACCAATATGTCGATAGCCTCGGCGGCATCAGCCGGTCGATCGCCCGCGCCAAGGGCATCGCGGCACCGGTCTATATCGGCGACCAGACGCAGGGCGAGGGCAAGGTCCGTTCGCTTAGCGAGCAGGTCGCGCTCGAAACGCGCACCCGGATGCTCAACCCGCTGTGGACCGAGGGGATGCTTGCATCAGGCTTCGAAGGCGTTCGCCAGATCGAGGTTCACATGACCAACACGATGGGCTGGTCAGCGACGACGGGTGAGGTCGAGCCATGGGTTTATCAGCGGATCAGCGAGACATATGTCCTTGACGATGCGATGCGCAACCGTCTTGCCGAACTCAACCCCAAGGCGGCGTTGCGCGTAGCGAGCCGCTTGCTCGAAGCCCACGACCGCAATTTCTGGCACCCCGACGCCGCGACCCTAGCCGCGCTGCGCGACGCCAGTGAAGATCTCGAAGACCGGCTCGAGGGCGTGATGCCCGCGATGGCGGCGTAAGGAACAAGATATGAGCGTAATCGACCTCGATCGCCCGACCATCTCCAAGCCGCTGGCCAAAGCCATGGGATTGGATGGCGACGGCAGTGTCCAGGTGCACCTCGACGCCGCCGACACGATCGGTTCGGCAAAAGTTTTCGCGGTCTACGGCAAGGGCGGGATCGGCAAGTCGACGACCAGCTCGAATCTGTCGGCGGCGCTGTCGCTGATGGGCAAGCGTGTCCTCCAGATCGGCTGCGACCCGAAGCACGATTCGACCTTCACCCTAACCAAAAAGCTGATGCCGACGGTGATCGACATCCTCGAAACGGTCGACTTTCATTCGGAAGAGCTGCGCCCCGAGGATTATTGCTTCCAAGGCTTCAACGGCGTGATGTGCATCGAGGCGGGTGGCCCGCCGGCGGGAACCGGGTGCGGTGGTTATGTCGTCGGCCAGACGGTCAAGCTGTTGAAGCAGCATCACCTGCTCGAGGACACCGACGTCGTCATTTTTGACGTCCTTGGCGACGTCGTCTGCGGCGGGTTTGCCGCTCCGCTGCAGCACGCCGAGCGCGCCGTCGTCGTCGCTGCCAACGACTTCGATTCTATCTTTGCGATGAACCGCATCGTCGCGGCGATCAAAGCGAAGGCCAAAAACTACGAGGTCCGGATGGCCGGGGTCATCGCCAACCGATCGGCGGCGACCGACGAGATCGACCGGTTCAACGCCGCGACCGGCCTCAAGCGCCTCGCTCATTTCCCCGACCTCGATGCGATCCGCCGCAGCCGCCTCAAGAAGTGCACGGTGTTCGAGATGGATTCGACGCCTGAGCTGGAGGCGGTAAAGCTCGAATATATGCGGCTTGCGGCGACGCTTTATGCGGGGACCGAGCCGCTCGACGCGATGCCGATGAAGGACCGTGACATCTTCGAGTTTCTCGGCTTCGAGTGATGGCAAGTACCGTCACCACTCCGCGCGCCGAGTGGGACCGTTATCGCGGTCGGCTCGAGACGTATTTCGACCGCACCGCGTTCGACGCGTGGAAGACGCTGACGACCGACGCGCCCGTTAGCGGCATCCGCGCCACTGTCCGGGCGGGACGCACAGCGATGCGCGAGATGCTCCTCGGCTGGCTGCCCGGTGACATGACCGGGCTGCACCTTCTCGACGCCGGGTGCGGTACCGGGGCGCTCGCGGTCGAGGCGGCGCTGCGCGGGGCGCACGTCACGGCAATCGACATTTCGGGCCAACTCGTCGGGATCGCCCGCGAGCGGGCCCCGGCCGATTTGGAAGGCGGTCAGATCGACTGGTGCGTAGGTGACATGCTTGACCCCCGTCTAGGCGCGTTTGACCATGTCATCGCCATGGACTCGCTGATCCACTATCCCCAGGCCGACATCGTCGCGACCATCGCCGCGCTCGCCGCCCGCACGCGCCGCTCGATCGCGTTCACCTTTGCGCCGCGAACCCCGGCGCTGACGGTCATGCACACGGTCGGCAAGCTGCTCCCCCGCGCCGATCGCGCACCCGCCATCATTCCGGTCGCAGCCGCGAGCCTGAGCACCGCTTTCGTTGCCGCGCTCCCCGGTTGGGGCCAGCCCCGCTGCGAGCGCATCTCGGGCGGATTTTATAAGAGCCAAGCGCTCGAACTGGTGCGACCATGACCGCCGCCCTTCGCACCGCTCGCACCGACCATGGCTTTGTCGGCATTCCGCCGCTGGCCGGTCTCGCGACGCCGAAGGGCAACTTCTGGACACGGCTGGGCACTAACATGCTGCCCTTTGCCGACGCCGCCTCGCCGACGCTGCCGCTCGCGCGGCTGTTCCGGCTGTCGCTGTTTCAGGTGACTGTCGGGATGGCGGCGGTAATGCTGATCGGCACCATCAACCGCGTGATGATTGTCGAGCTCCACGTCGCGTCGTGGCTGGTCGCCATGATGGTGTCACTACCGCTGGTGTTCGCGCCGCTGCGCGCGCTGATCGGGCATAAATCGGATAATCACCGCTCGATCCTTGGCTGGAAGCGCGTGCCATATATCTGGTTCGGGACGCTGCTCCAGTTTGGCGGCTTCGCGATCATGCCGTTTGCGCTGCTCATCATGTCGGGCGATACGACGGGGTCGCCGACGATTGGGCTGGTCGGGGCTGGCCTTGCCTTCCTGCTGGTCGGGGCGGGGATGCACACCGTCCAGACCGCCGGACTCGCGCTCGCGACCGACCTCGCGCCGCCCGATGCACGCCCGCGCGTGGTCGCGCTAATGTATGTCATGCTGCTGATCGGGATGCTGATTTCGGGCTTGGTGATCGGCGCGCTGCTCCATGATTTCTCGGCGCTCAAGCTCGTCAAAGTCGTCCAAGGCGCAGGAGCGCTGACGTTCATCGTCAACCTGTTCGCTTTGTGGAAGCAGGAGGCGCGCAACCCCACCGCGACCCGGATCGACACCGTCGGCGAAGCGCAATCGTTCCGTGCCGCATGGGCTGAACTGATCGCGCTGCCCCGCACCGTCCGCTTGCTCGTCGCGGTTGGCTTTGGTGCGGCGGCGTTCAATATGCAGGACGTCCTCCTCGAGCCTTATGGCGGCGAGGTTCTCGGTATGACGGTGGGCGCGACGACGTCGCTGACCGCCCTATGGGCCTTTGGCACGCTGATCGGCCTCGGCCTCGCCGCACGCTTGCTAGGTCGCGACTACGACGCCAATCGGCTGGCGGGCTTTGGCGTCCTTCCTGGCCTGATCGCCTTTGCGGCCGTTGCGCTCGCCGGCCCGCTCGGCTCGCCGGCCCTGCTCGGCTTCGCTGTCGTCGGCGTCGGTTTCGGCGGCGGTCTGTTCTCGGTCGGCACGCTGACCGCTGCCATGGCGCTTTCGGGCGGTCTTAAGGCTGACGGCCAGTCGGGCCTCGCCATCGGTGCATGGGGTGCCGTTCAGGCATCGTGTGCGGGGCTTGCCATCCTCCTCGCCGGTGTCGTCCGCGACGCTATCGCGGCGGCGGCGGCGCGCGGCGACCTTGGTTCGGCGCTGACCGGCTCAGCGAGTGCATATAGCGCGCTTTACTGTCTCGAAATTGTCCTGTTGTTTGCTACGCTCGTTGCGATCGGCCCGTTGGCCGGTCGAACTGTCATCACCCGGCGCGACCTTGCCGGCCTGCCTGAGGGGATACGCGCATGAATGTCGTTCTGGTCGGTAACACCGATTACGCCGAGCTGGCGCTGTGGGCGTTCTTCCTATTCTTCATCGGGCTGGTCATCTACCTCCGCCGCGAAGATCATCGCGAGGGCTATCCGATGGAGGATGACGACGGTCGCGTCGGTCGGTCGAGTTTGTTCCGCGCCAAGGACAAGCGCTTTATCCTCGCCCACGGCCTCGGCCTCGTCTACAAGCCTGGTCCGCGCGAATATGAAGTGCCCAACACCGCGACGCGCCGGATGTCGCCCTATGCCGGCGCGCCCATCGAGCCGACGGGGAACCCGTTGATCGACGGCGTCGGCCCGGCCGCGTGGTGCAACCGCCTCGATGTTCCCGATATGACGTGGGAGGGCGGCCACCCCAAGATTGTCCCGCTCGAGCTCAGCCACGGTTTCAGCGTCGCACGGCAAGACCGGAACCCGATCGGGATGCCGGTGTTCGGCTGCGACGATCAGATGGCGGGGGTTTGCACCAATATCTGGGTCGACCAGTCGGAGCGGCTGATTCGCTATCTCGAGGTCCGCACGATGGGCGATGCCGCGCGCTCGGTGACGGTGCCGATGGCGATGGCACAGGTTAACCAGCGCAGCGGCAAGATCCGCGTCGATGCGATCCGCAGCGATCAGTTTGATGCCGCGCCGGTGCTGGCGACCACGGCCCAGATTACCCGGCTGGAGGAGGACAAAGTCGTCGGCTATTTCGGCGGCGGCTATCTCTATTCCAAGCGGTCGCGAATCGAACCGTTCCTGTGAGCGAGTACGCGAGCGAGCCGGTGCGTGGTCTGCCGGGGCATTTACCCCCGGGCGAGTATATCGTGTGGCAAGGGTCGCCGATGTGGCGCCCGCTCGCCCGCCGGGCATTCCACACCCATCTCGTCGGCGGCTATTTCATCGCGCTGGTCGGCTGGGCCGTTCTCAACCTCGCGACCGGCCACACGACCGCCGCCATTGCGACGCGCGGGATTGCGGTCACCGCAGGCGTCGGCGTTGGCGCGGTCGCGCTCCTCGCGCTTTTGGGCTGGCTCGCGGCGCGAGCGACAATCTACACGATTACCAACCGCCGCGTCGTTTTGCGCTTCGGCGTCGCGCTGCCCAAGTGCGTCAACCTGCCGTTCAGCCAGATCGCAGCGGCGGGGCTTGCAGTCCACGCTGACGGGTCGGGAGACATTCCGCTGACGTGCAAGGCCACCCGCCTCGGGTTCATCCATTTGTGGCCCAACGTCCGCCCGTGGCGCGTCGGGACGCCCGAACCGATGCTGCGCGCGCTGCCCGAGCCCGAGGCGGTCGCCCGTCTGCTCGCCGACGCGCTCGCCGCCGAAGTCCCCGGTCGTCGCGAAGCGTTCGGCGCGGTTGCGACGGCCGCCCCTGATTATGCGGGGACGGTCGCGGCATGAGCGAGATCGACGACAAGCCATTCCCGCTTGTGCCACTCCTGGGAGCCGGAGTGCTGATCGCAGGGGTTATCGCCCTCGCGGCCGGTCCGAAGCTCGGCTACTTGCCGCCAATCGCGACGGCAGGCAGCGAGCGGGCGGCGCATCACATCGCCGTCGTCGAAACCCGATCGCTGCGTTTCACCGACCGTGCCGATGGGGCGCTGGTGATCGACGATGTCGGGCGCGGGACAACCGCCGCGATCCTGCCGCACGGTGTCAACAACGGTTTCATTCGTGGTGTCCTGCGTGGCATGGCGCGTGACCGGAAGCTGCGCGAGGTCGGCAAAGCCGCGCCGTTTACCCTGACCCTGTTCAGCGACGATGCGCTAACCCTTACCGACCCGTCGACCGGGCGCAATATCGAGCTCGGGTCGTTCGGGCCGACCAACAAACAATCGTTTGCCGACCTGTTGCTGACCCACCGCCCACCCGCCAGTGCCGCCGCCAAGTTTGGCAAGGTCGACTTGTGATGGCGTGGTTCGCGACCACCGAAGTGCTGCCGTGCACCGTCGAGGTCGAGCATAGCAACGAGAGCCTTCACGCGCATGTCGCGCTCGACGGCAACCCCGACATCGGCCCTGGCGACCGCGTTCGCGTTCATGG